>JAJZOT010000114.1 GCA_021847855.1 Thermoplasmata archaeon
GAACCGGCGGACCCCTACGGGAATGGACCCTAAATCCATCGCCTTTAACCTAGCTCGACAACCTCCGCAGGTAAATGTGGAATTGTTCTGGAATATATGAAACATACTGATTTTTTGTTAACTTTCTCTTAAAGGTGCCGTTACAAGAAACTTGAATTTACCTGTCTTAAACGTATCTCCTGTACTTAATATAATGCAAGTAACACTGATTTCGAGAAAAAATTTGCTTTCAAAATAAAAATCCTGAATGCAGTTCCTACCGCGTTTTAACTTCCTGAGATCAGCGTCTAATTTTTTTTTAGCTGTGGAGAAGTTACGGTAAGTGTATTTCACGTTGTGATCTGATCTAAATAATCTAAGGCAGTTTTAAAACCTGAAGGTCTGCCTCAAAGAGATTACTTCATTTCATTGAGAGCTAAAACGTGTTATAGATAGCTTCCAATACTGGTTGGCATTACGGGCCTTTTGTAGAACAAAAAATGTATCATCAATATTCAATCAAAACTTTTGAAAGGCTTTACCATCTACAGATACCTTTATAGGTGAGAATCCACCTGCGCTGATTTCCACCAAATGTTTTTCAGAACTCCCAACATCCAGATTGTATTTCTTCGGTAGGGGTGAATAATGGTACTCATCTATTACCCTTACACCATCTAATTCTATGGTGAGATGTTTCATGAATAAGCTCCAGTTAACCACAATTTTATGCTTTTCCGTCTCGCCAATTTCTAGCATAACTTTTGCCATTCTTTCCACCGCACCCTGTCAGAGCGAAAACGTGCAACTGCTATTAAATCTTGATAGTGGTTAAGTTAACTTAAGGCATTTATACAGCTCCTTCTTTCGTACCCCGTGCTTCGTGCATTTTTCCTACCTCTTCATCTACTAAATATTGATTTCGCAGTTAAGCACATTCACATCATTGTTGAGAACTAGAGGGCATTCAATGATTTTCAAATTGATTTGTTCTGCGCAGACTCCTAGAGTCAACCTACACTTATGAATATCTCCTGATCACGGGTTCAGTCTGATATGTTGAATAATAGAATCTTTATACTGCAACTATTATTCATCTTATATACCCTTTCATAACTCATTCTTTTCTGACCTTTAATTAAACCATTGCAATACTTTGGTTTTCACCTTTCATCGTGAGTATACTTATACAATCCTATCCAAGGTCAGACATGTTGGCCAGATCCTCACTCGCTTTGGAGGTAAGCGATTACATATGATTCAACAATTAGGCAAAAGTTACGAGGAAAGGGAGCAGGATTTGCCAATATTCTGTATACCGAAAAAAAGTTTACCTGGTATCTGAATACCCTGGCTAAGAGAGCCGGTAAATGGGGTCTTTATACTCAGGATATTCATTCCTGACCCACTTTTACACTTACCAATAACTATCTGCCAAGACGATCCCGTGTTCAAGGTATACCTTCAAGGAAGCTAGCATTACGGTCCAGCCTTCACAATGTGAGTATGAATCCTCGAGCCCCTTCTGATTTTCTTCGTAGCCGGAATGTACAATGGTAATCATAGTTCTGTCTTCGCTTATCTTATCGAAAGTGATTGTAACATCTGTCCTTTTTCCCTCCTCTGTAAACCACTCAAGCTCTATTTTCCTGTTTTCAACCAGTCTGCGAATTTTCATATCCTGCTCGAATGAGATATCCTTGAACTTCCAGGATATGTTTCTTCCCTCGGCCATGGGTGCGTTCACTCCGCCTGTCGCAAAGTAAATTCCTACCTTTTCCGGGTTGACTACCGCATCAAAAACTTCTGCGATGGGCTTCCCAATTTTTGTATGGACCTCCACTTTGAAGTTCATGTTGTTCACCGATGTACAATGTAATAGATAAATATAAATGTTAGGAAATACTAACATGTTAGTGAAATCATAACATGTCAAAAGTTCGCAATGGAAATGAGGGTGACGAAGCAGTCTTTAGGGCACTTTATGATGCAAGGCGAAGAGAGATCCTTGATCTTTTAAAAAATAGACCTAGAACAACGGGAGAAATATGTTCCCATTTTGGTGAAATCGATCGGTGCACCGTTATTATGCACATAGACATATTGAGAAAAGCTGATCTTGTCGTTTCCAGAAAGGAGGGGAGAATTGTTTGGAATTATCTGGATGCTCTCCCCATAAAGAGGATCCATGACAGGTGGATTGGACAGTACGCCGATTATGCGGTAGAAATGCTTGAAAGGCTTAAGGCTGGAATTGAGAATGATGGTTCCGGAGATGGAAACAATAGCTCTCTTGGTGGAATGGACCGGGATTGAAATGAATAATGAATGGGACAAACCGGCACTATGGCAGTGGAGAAACCTTGCATACTTTATGAATCCGATCCTAAAAGCACCTTGGACTAAATCCACCTAAGGAGAATTTAACTGTCTTTTACCCTCCCCTCTACAGATTTCACCATTCCCTCTGTTACGGTTTCAACCTTACACGGAGACTATGGGACTTAGAGAAAGCCCTTAGCTGTTAGTATATGAGTGGTCAAATTACACGTCTGGAGTTATTGAAACTCTTTTACAATCCATGATCCATTCAACAAAGAGAGATATGTTGATTTCCTTATCAATGGAAAGCGGATAGTAAGCACCAGCTTCAGCCAAGGAGTAACTTATGAGCTTACCCCTTCTAAGAGCTTTATTTACAGCTTCAGATCTTTTGCTAATCTCATCAACAAGAGAGTCAGTAATCTCCATGCGCCCAAACCCATAAACCGCTGGACAATGCAAGAGTGTGTTCCCTTTTCCAGTCAAAAAATTTATCTCCCCTTTTTTTATAGTTAAAAGCTGAAAGAGTATTATGAGAAACAAAGCTGGATTTGGATCATATTGGGTTTTCAATTACAAGGCAGCCTTCATCTGGTGGATATCCATTTTTGTAGCCTTTGGTCCTGTTTATTGGATCCTTTTTAACACTACATACAACAGTACGTTTTTCCCAAACAATCCATTTGCGTATTCTATGTTTCAAGGACTTTTCATTGCATCATTCACTACTGGAATAATGAAACTTGTCTATGTGATTATGAAAAGAAGAGGCATTGTGAACTAAATTCATTTTATGAACTTCAAAATAATCTTATAAAACCCTATGTGCATGGTCAATTTAATTTCCGCACAAAAAATATGGAGAGATACAAAGCTGGAGATGATATGGAATCATGGAGAGCGAATCAATAACAACCAGTACAGAAAAGGCCCGACGGCTTTTCATATTAAAGCAGCACCTCTTGGAAAGAAACGTTGGTAGAGATTTTAGAAATCAGTTGATTTCCCTTATCAGGGACATAGGATACATACAGTGGGACCCTGTTTCAATCCTGGCCCCATCACACTTGATTTCTATCTGGAGTCGCTTGGGCAAATTCGACATCTCTGATCTGGAACAACTGCTGTGGAAGGACAGGAAGATATTCTTGCATTGGACTCCAACTGCAGTTCTCGTTTCAACGGAAGACTATCCAATCTTTTATTCCTTAATGAAAAGATATCCAGAATCACTTGGCAATTCTTGGGCATCTCATATCAAGCCAGCAAAAGAATTTCTTGAAAGACATGCCGACCTAAGGGAGGTCGTTATGGCCACTCTCAAATCTGGGCCAGCGGATGCTCGCATGTTCAAAGGATTTGGAAAGAGGGTTAAAAGTAGTGATGGCTGGTCTTCCGGGAATGAAGTTACCACACTTCTCTACCACCTTCACATGTGCGGCGAAGTGATGGTTTCTGGCCATAATGCAAACCAGAACGTATGGTCATTGACCGATGCCTTTCTACCAAGCTGGGCCGAGAAAAAGGAATTAAGCATACAGGAACTGGAAAGCATGACCGCTCTGAGATCGCTCAAGGCTCTGGGAGTTGGATCTGAGTATGATATAAACCGATATTTTGTCAGGGGGAGGTACAGACAACTCTCAACCACATTGGAACAACTTCAAGATAGCTCAAAAATTGTCAGGGTAAAAATAGATGGGGGAAGACAAGGCAGGAAGTCGTACATTCGTAGCGAAGACATCAAACTTTTGGAGTCTCTCGAAAAGGGTACTTATGATGGTCATTTACGGTTGATATCACCATTTGACAACATACTGTCCAACAGGGAACGTGCAAAAGCAATGTTCAATTTTGAGTACACCCTTGAACAATTTGTACCCTTGGCAAAGCGAAAATATGGTACATACGTTCTGCCCATACTTTTTGGTGACAGGCTTGTTGGCAGAGTAGACGCAAGTCTTGAAAAGAATCTCCACCAGCTTAATGTCAATTCCGTTTACGCGGAGCCAGGGTATGAATCTGACCTGGATATCCCTTCCAAGCTGGTTGAAGTAGTTCAGGAGTTGGCCGATTTTCTCGATGCTGAGAAAGTATCATATGGAAAACGTTTACCGGAAGGATGGGTGCGGTTTCTCAAGTAAAGACCGCGTTCCCGTAATTTACTGCGTGCTGTCCAGATACAGATGCATCACCCTTGAACTGTGAGTCTTACCAGCGATCCTCATTATAAATTTTCCCGCATCCATAAATAAAGTGCAATTGAAGAATTTTCACTAGACCATAATGAACAATACCTCGAATGGAGGGAAACTATCTTAATGGGAAAGCATAAGTGCTTTACAGGAAACTTTAAGCAAGGTTGACAAGTGCGTCAACAACCTCGTCAGGTTTTGTGATCATAGGGTAATGCCCTGATTGTATGATCCTGTACTGCCCATCCAGCTGATTCAAGTATTTGCGATCCTTATCACTGATGTCTTCACCATCCTTCATGCAGAATATGTATGATTTCTTTGCATTATCCACCTTCTCGCTTATGATGATGGGGTCAAAAGCAAGTTTCAATGGCCATGGAGTAATCTTCGAAAGGAACCATTTTCTGTCATCTCCAGTCACGTCATAAGCTATTTCACCTATAACCGCATCGGTCATGGGATATTTCCAGCCACCGCCGCTTCTTTCGCTTTCCTCGATCATCTGTTTAATATATTCCTGAGACTCACTTTCTTTACCACCCTGTGGCGTGCGTATCTTGTCAGGTATGAAAGCATCGAGGAAGAACAGCTTTTGTATCCTTTCAGGAATCCGGTCATAAACAGCAGAAATCACTTTTCCGGCAAAGCTGTGTCCCGCAAGTATAACGCTATGCAGGTCCTCGAATAAGATCAGATTGACCACATCCTCAACTGCAGTTTCGATGCCATATTCTCTTCTAGCCAAATGGACACGGTCCCCCATTCCTGTTAGCGTTACCGGGTAAACAGAATTCTCCAACTTCTCAAGAGCAGGTGTTATTTTTCGCCATACCCATGATCCCAACCATGCTCCTGGTACCAGCACAAATGTAGCCATGGAAGTTATATTCCATCAAAGATATTTATATTTTTTATTATCTGATTCCCCGCATTCTTTAAGTGATCTTTACCAGATCCAATCTGCAGTTCATTTGAACAAAACAAAAAGATTTCTTATATTCATATCCAATGAAGAAGTGCATGGATCACCTTGAACGTCTCACAAAATATTCAATTTCATCGCCCGGTGACGTATCTTTCCTGGTAATCAATTACACTGGTGACCAGTTCAGCCGGATATTCAGCAAGATGGAATTCGTTACAGCCATAAGATATGTTTCTGAGGCCTCAAGGAAGTTCTCCATACCTGTAATCTATGCCAGCAAGGAGATTTCCGGAAACTCCCCCATAAGAAGTTACTTGAATGAGAAGCTGGAGGAAAGAGCACGTTTCCTGCCCGCTATGTCTACCTATGACGAGAGATTCAGGGACGGATTCATGAGATATCTCCCTTCCGGTGACAAAGTAATCAGGGTTGCCAGTGAGGATGCTTTCAAGAGCGATGAAATCAGGATCGCCCTCGAGCATCATGGAAGAAGAGCTGTGTATATCTGTGGCTTCCGCACGGAGGTTGAAGTTCACATGACTGCCCTGTCTTGCCTTTCCAATGGTTATTTTCCAGTTGTAGTGTCAGATGCCACTTCGACTTTCTCGGAACGATCTTTCTATTCTGCCCTGGATAGCATGTCACAGGTTGTAGAGGTCATAGACACCAGAGATTTAATTAAGCTTTGGGGAGATATTGATC
>JAJZOT010000115.1 GCA_021847855.1 Thermoplasmata archaeon
CACCACTTCACGGCTGTTTCCGTCAAACTCCGGGAGTATAATCTTACAATCCGGCTTATCAACATGCCTGTGCCCAAACCTGTTGCATATTCTGAAATCAACCGGAAGACCCATTCCATGAAAATCTTTCTCTATTTCACCGGCCTGTATTATGCTCAGATCATCATCTGTGGTGACAAGGAAAAAATGTGAACTTTCAAGTCGGTTCCAGACATGATTAGCCAGTTCTCTCCACTGGTTCAGCACCTGCAGTACCTTGTGAGATCCAAATTTGTCCTTAACCTTCAGATAGAATTGTATATCCCTGCCAAGGTGGCTGTAAAAATCCTGTTCGAGCGCAAGGAGATGCATTGTTGCAGATGAGGCTGCGGTATCCCAGACCACGTAATCATATTTTCCTGAATCCTCAAGATCTACGATGCTTGATATCATGAATTCCTCCGGAACCCCGGGGGCGTTTGCAACATGATTGAGTATGGAACGGTCCGTGTTTATGAATTCATTCAGTATGGTAAAGACATCTTCACCGTATTTCTGAATCCATTTCTCGGCAATTTCGCTTTCCGTCAACTCAACTATTTCCAGTTTATCATCTTTTGTGAGAACATACCTAAGAGATGGCATGAAATCCGTTGAAACTGCAATGGTCCTGCCAATGCTTGCCAGTTCCAGGGCATAGGATGCAGCGATTGAGGTCTTTCCGACTCCGCCTTTCCCTATGAAAGACAGTATCATGTTTGATAATCAGGACTGCAATAATAACTGTAGACCCTGACAATTAAGCCAGCTTCTTTTCAAAAATAATATATGACTGTGGAATTATCTGTTTATGGTTACGCTGGTAGATGGAGGGAGCTTGGCAAGAATAGATAGGCTTGGTGCATACATAGATTCCCTCCAGCTTAAAGGAAAGCAAATACTCATGCCATCACCTGATGGCCGGGAAACCCATGGCGGATGTGCAGTAATGATTCCGTTTGCCAATCGCATAAGAAATGGAGTATATAACTGGGAAGGTCATGCATACAACCTACCCAGGAACGATGGCCTGAACAGTATTCATGGCCTGGTGAGGCATGAAAAATGGGAGTATGCAAACGAGGAGGGACAGGATCACAATTCCACAACGCTTCATTACAGGCTAGTGAATACTGGTTATCCTGCGCCTCTTGATATAATGAATGCTTACTCCCTTGGAAGAGATTTCTTCAATATCACCACAACAATCAAGAACACTGGAGAAATCAGCTCGCCTCTGGTGGTTGGATTTCATCCCTATTTCAATTTCCAGGGGAAATGGCAACTCAAGCATGACTCGGAAATAAAGATGTTGAACTACAGGGATCGGTACTTTCCGGACGGGTCTACCTTGCAGGTGAATTTCAATGACGATGAAGAAGTGCACAATAGAAGTTTTGATAATTGTTTTGTCGGCGGAGGAAATTTAGTTTTTTCGACGGGCAATTATGACATCCTGATAAGCAGGAGAAACATGGACTATTTTGTCCTGTATAACGGCCAGTATTCACGGGGACAATCTGTAGCCATAGAGCCCATGACCGGCGCTCCGGATGCTTTCAACAACCAGATCGGGCTAGTTACGATCGGGCCGGAAAAAACCTTTGAGTGTGGCTTCAGGATAGAATTAATGGAAAGATAACTCATACCCCGAATCAAAATCACTGCTTCCTGAAAACCCGCATCGTTGAAGCCCCGTCAAATATATAGTATGGAAATGGCTCGCTGACTGAAACATCGACACCGTAATCCCTGTAATATGAGGCCAAATTATATCCCGTTTCAGCGAAAACTAGCACAGAAGTGTTGTTTTCCTTGGCAGTTTCTATTATTTCACTCAGTGTTCGTGTGGATATCACCATTCCTGTTACTATGGCAACATCTGCTTTCTTCAGGAACTCCTTGTTGTACCGGTTTCCGTCAAATATATCAACCTGACCCTTCGTGCTCAATAATTCCTCTTCCAGGTCAGTTACGAGGTACTCCGGGTTGAATGATTTTGTCAGGATTGTATAGAATGTGCCCACATATCCTATATTCAAAACAACGGGAACCTTGGATTTCAGTTCAGACCTTGCCTGTTTGCCGTTTATAATCCTCGAAACCTCACTTGCGATAATTTCAGCCCTGTATCTTGACTTTGATGTCGAATCGCCGCTGATCTCCACCTCAAGATCGGGCTTGATCCTTGGGGTATCATAGACAGAGTCGAGAATTGCAACCTTCAGGGGGAAGGCAGAATCGTTATCCATATCGACTTCGTTAAGCGTTTTGCCGATTATGGTACGGTCTATTCCAAAGGATTGATTTGGAGCCGCATAGCATGAACCCTGGCCGGACGTTGTCTGGACAACGATAACCTTGTATGTGAATAACCGCTCGTTCTTTGACGGCTTGAAATTCAGGTTGATTTCCCATATGCCTTTTATTGATATTTCATCAAAGTTTCTTTCTTTCCTGGCTCTCGCAAGAAGCGAATCATATATCCTTTCCTTGTCACTCATAAAAGCACCATAATGTCAAAAGGGCACCGCTTGAGCAGCGCCATAATTAAACTGATGGCATTCTTACATTTAATCTTTATCGGAGGTTCATGGGCGTTTCAAAAAATTTCCTTCATTAACTAACAAAGTTTTAACCGTGCCTGAAAATGAAGTACCCATGGAAAAAAATGCTTACGAGGATCATGTTCTGAACAGCGAAGGCTTCGAGAGTGAGGGCTGTGATTATACATACAATGGATTAAGCCTGTCCTCAGTTATATCCCGCATAGAAACTCCATCCTACATCTATTTCCTGGATATCCTTGCCCGCAAGATACGGGAATTAAGGGATTTCTCGGAGACAATAAAGGCGTCGGGGACTGATATTTTCTACTCAGTGAAAGCGAACCCGGCATCCCAGATCCTTACTGCTATACTGGAAAATGGCCTGAATGTTGAAGTCTCATCAATGGGTGAATTGGATCATGTCCTGAAGACAGGATTCAACCCGGAGAGAATAATTCTACTTGGCCCTGGCAAGGAGGAGAACCTGATCCGGAGAGCATCAGAAACGCATATCAGGGGAATAATCGCTGAATCCTTCAGAGAGCTGGAATTGATAAGAAAATATTATGATGGAAATATGGTGGTTTTGGTCAGGCTTAACATGGAGGATGAGACTTCAAAGGCACTCGAGAGCATGTCCGGCTCTGAAAGCAAGTTTGGGATTGACGTGAAGAACCTGGAAGAGATTGTCCAGAGATCACGTTTTATTCCGGCAGGTAAATTTGGATTCCAGTACTACCTCGGCAGCCAGGTCCTGGACTACAAGGAGTCACTGCGGCTTCATGAAAAAATGCTTTCATACATGCAAAAATTCAGGGAACGCGTAGATTACATAGATCTTGGAGGCGGATTTGGCGTGCCCATGAGCGCAGGAGATCCGCAGTTTGACTTTAAGCTATTTTCATCTGGACTTAACCGGATACTCAGGGACAATGGACTGGACGGAAAGAAAATATGGTTTGAGTCTGGTAGATTTATTGTGGCGGATTGCGGTCTATTCGTGACAAGGATAGTGGACGTGAAGACTACGGGTAATGGTGGCACTATGCTGACAACAGATGGTGGAATGAACAATTTTTTCAGGATTGCTTTCCTTGGTGCAGACCATCCCATCAGGGTCATTGGAAGCGGTACTGCATTCACGCTTAAGCCTGCCACTGTTTGTGGGCCACTTTGCACGCCAATAGACTGTTTCGGAAAGAATATTCTTATACCAGATTGCGTAAGAGAGGGAGACGCAGTTCTGATATTTAAGGCTGGAGCATATGGCCTGAGTCTGAGCCCGGTACTTTTCCTTCTTCAGAAGGTGCCGGGGGAGTATGCTGTGAGAAACAACAAATTGAGTAGATCATATCACCCTCCAATCGGTGCTGAGACTGTGCTCAGTTTCATTTATTCACAGGATGAAGGGAAACTTAATTGATCGTATACAATACATTTTTATTCGATTCTTGCTCTAACCTCTAGTTTGATAACGATAGACGATGTTGCCCTTGTGGTATTGTCATTAATTGCAGTTTCGGTATCCCTTGCGTACAACTGGAGGTTATTCCTCAGAAAATACGCGATATCCATACCTGTGATTGCAGTTATATTTTTCGTCTACCATTCTTTTCTTGTGTTTCCAATTTTTGTCCTGTCCCTGATCTCAGCTTCCATGCTCTACTCCCTGCAGTTCTATCTTCCATTCGCTGTTGATTTCGGTTTAATCCTGTATTTCCTTGTCGCTTATGGAAAAACCTATAGCGCTACCCCCATAGACATTACGATTTCCCTCGCAACTATCCTTGTCATGCTTGAGGACAAAAGAATAAGGGATTTTTCCCACAACAACGATCAGTCGAGAGGAATATCAAAGGAGAGGGAAATTAACCGGGACTATGTACAGATAGGCATAGGAATAATTGTGCTTATTTTTGTCCTCTCGCTGGGCCTGCACAATTCTGCATGGCTCCTGACCGTTGCGGTGCTAGCACTTTATCTTTTGGGAAACTACTTTTCCAACAACGGAACTAATTATCTCGGAAATTTTCTTAATTCACTTGAGAGGGAGAGCACCCCGCTTGGTATAGGGGCCATATGGCTCGCCGCTGGTCTCCTGTTGGCTGTGGGGATAGTCGGGAATCTGGAAGTGCTAGCCATAATCATATTCATACTTATGGTGGGTGATTCTCTGGCGACAATTATTGGATCCTCTGTGAGGTCTCCTAAACTTCCATACAACAGGCGCAAATCGGTCGCAGGTTTGCTTGCAAATTTTATTCCTGCAGCAATCTTCGCATTCTTCCTCTTAGGATATGCCGGCATTGTATTTGCTGCGGTTGGGTCAGTGGTTGAAAGTGCCGCGAGATATCCGCTGGATGACAACTACATGATTCCACTGGTTCTCGCAGTAATGTCTTTTTTCATCTAAGACCTTGGAACATAGAAGAATACCTCATCCGGCTGATTGGCATCTGTGAATCCCACCGTTTTGTAAAGCTGCTTTGCAGGATTTGTATCAGATACCCACAGAATTGCTTTCAGGTAGCCAAGCCTCTGCATCTCAAAGAGAGAACGCATCAGAAGAGCTTTACCTATTCCCTTACCTCTCAGTTCGCTTCCGATGGCTATGTCCGCGAGAAGGGGCAAGCCCCCACCAGATTTTGGCCCTTCCCCAGAAGTGAAAACTATGTATCCGGAAAGCCTGTCTCCGGAATATATTGAAAAAGAAGCGTCCCGGATTATCTTCCCATACTCTCCGTTGAAAAGAGATTTTGCCGTTGCAAGGCTCTGTTCAACTGTGGAGCTGTAAAGTATTGCGTCTTCTGTCCCTAGATATGAGTGAAAGTTAAAATCCGCATAGGACTCAGGGGTTAGCGCCCCGAATGGAAGAATCTTAATGGATTCCGGGGTCTCAATCTTTCCGAACTCCAACTTATGCAGGTCTATCAGCATTCTTGTCCTTCTCATTCTTCTGAATCCTGCATTGTAAAGCACTTTTTCCCACTCTCCTGTCGCATTGAAAATCTCGTTCAACATTGGAATCTTTCTGCCGCGACCTGACTCTGAGCGTATCCATTCCACGAGATTCTTAAGCCTCTCCGCCGAATAATATTTATGGTTCAAAAAACCGGCAGAAGCATATATTCCATCAGGCATTTCTGTCGAGTCCATGAGGTAAGCATAAGCCGCGACCTCTGTTCCAGCTATGACCACCCTTGATCGCAACTGGTTATTGGATAGCTTTTGTATAATTGGCTCGAATGATTTCCTCACAGGGTAATCGGGGTATTTAGATTCCGTGTATTCTATGTAATTTTTAAGTATGAGATTCCAGTCAAGTTTTGCATTCCTGATTTCCATGATATGTAATATAGAAGTATAATAAATCAGTAACCTCAGTTATTAGAGCAGATGTATATAAAAGAACCAGCAATATCGGTACGATCAGAATGAACGACGAGGAAAGGACCCGGATGTTCAACGAATCCGCAATTCGCCTATCCGAGTTATATAAAGGAAAGATAAATACCGTATCCAAGGTCCCGGTTCGCGATCTGAGAGATT
>JAJZOT010000116.1 GCA_021847855.1 Thermoplasmata archaeon
CTCAATCCAATTCTCAAGGAGATGGAGAATATGGAAAGGATCAGGGAACAACTTAAAATCCTCATGAAGCAGTATTCAAAATACGAAAACATGAGCCAGTCCTCTTATTCAAGAAGGAAGAAAAAAGGACTGGAACTCAGAAAACAGACCTTCAACAGGATACTTGAAACGTATGCACAGGTGAAAAAGCTGAAATTCAGCATAGTGGAGATAGAAAAGATGGAAAAGGGGAGGGTTCTATGACGGAACTTGATTTATCAGATCTGCAGGATGTAAGAAAAAGTGTAAGGGACATTGAGAATGCCATAGGGAGGAGAGTCATTGGATCAGAGAAGGTAATCAGGTTCATGTTCATCTCACTAATGAGTGGCAACCACATTCTTCTGGAGGGTGTTCCGGGACTGGCAAAAACTATGCTAGCAAGCGAATTTGCAAAAAATCTGTGTATGGACTTCAAGAGAATCCAGTTCACTCCGGATATGCTCCCATCAGATATCACAGGAAGCATAGTATTTAATCTTGAAACAAGAAAAATGGAGTTCAGGAAGGGCCCAATATTTGCAAATGTCCTCCTTGCCGATGAAATAAACAGGACTCCACCAAAGGTGCAGTCTGCACTTCTGGAGGGCATGGAGGAAAGGCATGTTTCAGTTGGAGGCGATATAAACCCACTTCCTGAGCCATTCCTTGCAATTGCAACACAGAACCCCATAGAACAGGAGGGAACATTTCCACTGGCGGAAGCCCTCATGGACAGGTTTCTCTTCAGGTGCATCCTCACCTACCCAACAAGGGATGAGGAATTGAGAATACTGAAATCGATCATAGAACCTCCATCAGATGAGGAATCAGTACTGGATGGTTCCAAGATCATTATGCTCAGGGGAGAGATGAAGAAGGTCTATGCCAGTGAGGAGATCATATCATACATTGTGGATATAATAAGGAAAACACGGGAACACGATCTCATATTTGTTGGTGCCAGCCCAAGGACAACAACAAAATATCTCAACGCGGCAAAGGCCAACGCATTCTTAAACGGAAGGGATTACGTCATACCTGAAGATATAAAATATCTAAGCCGTGAGCTCCTGAATCACCGTTTAATATTAAGACCCGAAGCAATGATAGAGAACGGCAACGACATGCTTGGGTCTCTCAACAGGATTATTGATGAAATAATTTCGGAAGTTGACACACCCAAATGATAAGGAAATCAGGATATCTTCTGCTGGCGATACTGTCTTATGGAATTTTTGAATCCCTACTGCTGGGATACCCGTACTACATAGCGCTTTCAGTGATCCTGTTTTTTGTCGTTTCTTCGGATATACTTCTATTCAACAGGGGACCGGCCCTGGATCTTTACAATGTGGACACTAAGCGTATAATGCCCGGTAAAAGTTCAAGGAAATTCCAGTCTGTAAATATAGAGATAGTTTTCAGCAACAGAGGGAAAAAAAGGGTCTATTTTCACTATTTTGACACACTTTCAGATGTTTTCAAATCATCCGGCCAGTATGAGGGATTTCTTTCGCTTGAACCGGGAGAGGAGGTTACAAAAGAGTATTCAATAGAATCAATAGCAATAGGAAAATACAAAATCGGGCCTGTCAAAATATACACCCAGGACCCGATGAAGCTCTGCCTTGTTGAATACACCATACCAAGTGTTGATGAGGTCAGTGTTTCTCCCGCAATTGCTGATATACATACCCATAGAAGTGAAAGGCTCAGCAACTTTGTTTTCTACATGGGTGTGCACTATTCCAGGAAAGTTGGCCAGGGATATGATTTCTATGGTGTCAGGCAGTACACTGAAAGCGATGATTTCAGATACGTGGCATGGAACCGTTATGGTGCAATAAACGGGGAGGATCTTTACATAAAGCAGATGGAGGAGGAGAAACCTATCGATGTCATATTCGCAATGGACTACAGCTGGAACGTAAATCAGGGCACTGCCGAGAAGAGGATGTATGACAGTATTGTAAACGTGGTCATTAATGCGGCATATGCAATATTGAAAAACCATGACGGTGTAGGATTCATGATAGATTCATCTGCACATGATCATTTCATAACACCCACAAAATCAGAGGAATCAGTAAAAAATCTCGAAAAACTTGTATCGGAAATCAGGCCGGATGGTACCTTTAACATACTGTCAGTAATGGAAAAGGTAAAAAAGAGAATCAAGAAGAATGCTCTAATATTCCTCATTAGCCCATTCTCATATCCAGAATCTTTCAGTCGCGGGAATCCCAACGATTACAAGATAGGGAAGCGGGTTTTTGTATTTCTGGTTGATCCAGACAGCTTTGTCGAAAAAAGGGACGATCCTGTTTATGAGAAGTTGCTTTTCAGTGCAGGCATTGTGGAGAGAGGATACCTGAGCAATGTTGCAAAATTCTTCCAGAGCATGGGGATAAAAAGCTCCGTTGCGAAAGAGAATGATCTTCTCATGAGGCTCATGTCGGAATACAGGTATGGAAAGATGACAAACGAGGGGTATTAAGTGGATGAATCTGTGAAAAGAATACCGGTAAATCTTCTCATAATATCACCAGCGATTCTTCTGATATTCTACGTAGTGCCAAAAATAGCCACGACGCTTTACATCTCCATGCTTGTGTTAATTGTGGCCATACCGTTTGTGAAACACCTGACACCAAAGAAAATCTCAAAGTTCGTTTATCCCGTTGCAGCTCTCACTGGTGCTCTTATTTTTCTTAATACATCCCTTACCGAGGCAAACATAATAGCCCCAATATTCCTGATAGGAGGGATAAGGATTCCTCTAACTATAACCACTGCCATCACCTTCATCTTCAGCCTTGGAATTATATTTGCTGTGGAGGGTATATTTGCCAAAAGGATACACGGTTCCATAACATACCTGTTTCTTTCCCTTGGCACCTTCCTGGATCAGCTCGCTATAGCACATACGATGACATACACCGGTGTAAGTTATTTCACAGCAGCATCGTCAGTTTATCTCAGGGAGGCACTGGCACTTTACACACTGATCCTGAATGGTTATCAGCTGGCTCTTCCACTTGCAGATACTCATTTCAATATCGATCCAATCCTTCTTGTGACATTTGCATTTGTAGTGGTGGGCTTCATAGCATCCTTTCTCATTGAGAAAGATGAAGACAGACCCATAAGGGCAAATTCACTCCCTTACCCAATAGTGGCAGGAGCATTCATTGGTCTGGCAGTCTTCATTGTTGTCGACATAATGTCAAGGTACGGGCTCCAGATATTTGGTGTCTCCCTGGCAATACTAATAATGGTTGTCGCTGTCAGGAGGAGCTCAAAATCCGCAGACAACCTGGCAAAGAGGAAGATGGAGGAAACAGAGATGGAGCTCAAGAGGGAAGGAGTTCTCTGACATACCCACACAACTAAGGCCGTGTGGTTCTAACTTTTAACCGCTTATTGTAACTGGAAAGATTGACATCCACAATAATGCCCACCATAAATAAACCACATCATGAAGGAAAATACCCACCTATCCCTAAAATTTAGTTTCTATCCAGTTTTATGTGCCACTATTCTATAGAGATCTATGAGAGAATAAAAGACACTATCATTGCAACATAAAACCGCACATTACTTTTTGAATAGATGCAGTTATAGCTAACGTGAGTTAAGGGTGAAGTTGAATGGATATCTCCTTACCCCTCGCAGAGAAAAACCCCCGTTCTATAGTATTCTTATCCAGATCAATAATAGATAAATCTGGCATCCTGATATTTTTCCAGTCAATCCAGTTGAGTTGACGCCGCAGAAGATAACTGTACAAAATAGTCAGAATTAGACCGTGAGACACCAGAATAACATCTCTCCCATGATTTTTTGAAGCGATATTAGAAAAGCATTTGGTTACGCGATTCTGCGCAATTTTATAGTCTTCAAATGCTCCAGATCCTTTTCCCTCAAGGTATTCTGTGATAAGAAGATTAAAGGTATCATCAGGTAAGAAGTGAAACGTTCTTTCTACTTCTCTCAGGTCTAAACTGGTTTCCGTTGGGATTCCAAATATATCACTGATGAATTTGGCGGTTTTGTATGCCTTTTTCTCTGGACTATGATAGATACGTGATGCAGTTGTTCCTTCAATTCCACGAGAAATCCACCTAATGGAGGTTTCAGCTTCAGGAGAAAGATCCCATTGATAGGAAGGTAGATCTGGTTCAACAACAACTTCAGCGTGCCTGATTACATACGCTTTTGTCATATACCGCCATATATATTCATGATCAGATATGAAGATTCGCACCCTCTCTATGCTTACACACAAAGTAATATTATGAAGTAACTTCGAAGGTGACAGTCTTATGGTCAACTGTCGTAAATACAATAATTACAAAAATAAATTAAATATACATACGGCGTATTACAACTGTATATGATGAAGTTGGTAAGTGTACGTGTGGATGAAGAAACTCTCGCTGAAGCCAGGAAATTGAAAATCAACATTTCTGAGATCATGAGAGATTCCCTGAAAAAAGAGATCGAAAGAAAGAATGAAAAGGAACTTCTTGAAAGCCTGTCCAGGATTCATAGCATTCTTAAGAATGTGGATCGAAATCAACTTCTCAACGATTTAAGGAAATATAGAGATGAAAGGCGATAAAATGACGGCGAGCTACATTATGGACTCAAGTTCATTATTTACCTTGTTTTTCATCGAATCTGAAGATACAGTTCGATCCATTATGACCGACTCATACATATTAGACCTCACAGGATATGAGATAGGAAGTATACTGACCGGAGGAAAGGACGGTCACATAAAGGGACTGAAGAATGATGCCATAAATGAGTTGGCGAATGAAATAGAAAAGGTAATCTCTAAGATCAAAGTGATAAGACTTTCTTCATTCCATATATCGGAGATAATGACACTTTCCGCATCCCTTGGGTTAACATTTTATGACGCATCTTATGTTTTCTACAGTAAGAGACTTAATTCTGCATTATTGACAGATGACAGAGAGATGTATGATAATGCAAAAAAGATTGGGATAGAGGTTAGAAAAGTGGAGGAGCTTACAATCTAATTGGATTTCGATGTTAAGCGAAAGTTTGACGACCTGAAATTCTCAATTTTTTGCCTGGCATTTATATTCACTTAATTATTTAACCGGATACCTGAGGTTTCTCATCATAGAGATAATCGTAGTTCATATATGTTCAAGAGGTAGGTATGCAATCACAACTTTGCCAAGAATTCGGAAACAAGCATGAAACCTCTTTGTGCGAAGACTTCCCTTTCCTCTTTGTCAGCTGGTTCCAGAAAATCTGCATATAACAGAGGTCCTTCTGATTTTTCGTTCGAAAACATGTTGCGCAATCTTTTTAGAGATTCTTGAATCTGTGTCTCATCCAGGAAGGGTTTAAATGCCCTGATTACCTCGTTTACACCATCCCCATAATGATCCAATACTGAGACTATGTCGTAAGCATCTTTATGTTTGTAACGATCTCCCAGCGCAATACCTTTAGTGCCAAGACACCCCACTACATCAAGCATCTTGAAATCGACTTTCGCCACGGCACCATTCGGCATCTCTTCTTTCATGCTGTACCAGTAATTATGCTGCAAACCCAATTCTGCCCCAAACATAGTGCGTGCACTCAGATCGGATTGTACTCCTCTATGGCGATGTTCCCTCCCCCTACTTTGATCCGGAAGCGTGAGAAAATCTACCGTTACATCTCTATAAACATCATCCCTTCCTTTGATGCTCTTTTCGAACGTGAACTTCTTACCAGGCGCTTGTTCCCATTCCATTTCCTCTATTAATTCCACAATTGTTTGGTAATCGTCATCTCTCACACGATTAGGGTCCACAATAAGATCAATGTCTATTGAGCCGACGTGCCTAAAATTGTCTCCCGGGACCGTGTGAGACTCCAAAAGTAGATATGGCACCCAGCCTCCAATTAAAACAAGAGCTTCCCTGTAACTTACTTTCCGCATGAATTAGAAGGCTTATCCCGGAATTAATCTCTATGGTTCTTATTGCCTATTTCCTAGCCTCCCGGAGCACTTCCAGATCCTCCTCCGTAGGCTCTATAATT
>JAJZOT010000117.1 GCA_021847855.1 Thermoplasmata archaeon
GAGAATAAGGATATTGTTCTTTCACTGTTTCCGGAAAATCACCCCACGATCAGGAAACTCATATCTATTTTTGTTCTTCACTGACTATGGCATGTCCTCTCGCGTCCGGGAAATGAGGTTTCAGCTTAAACGATTTCAATTGCCTTATTTCTTCTTTTCAAATAGGAAAATGGAGGAGGCAATCTTACCAACAGGCGTAAGTTGCCCTCAGTCTGAATACTCCGTCCTTTATTAACCGGAATAAGAAAAAGCATCGAAACCGTGCAAAACGAATGTGAGGGTTAAAACAGATTCAGAAGTTTAAATAAGAAGATGTGGACGAGGTCCATTTCCGATCCAGAAACAAAACCCTTCAGACTTCTGATTTAACTATGCTTTCATTGATCTTTGAGAAATCAAGCTCCGGGCTGATGGAGTTATCCCGGGTAAATCTGTAGATATCCTGTGCAAAATGACATCGCACCAGATGATCTACTGCAATGTCTATCGTTGGAGGGACTTCGGAGAAGCATTTTGCACGCGAAAATGGACATCTTGGAGCAAATTTACAACTGGGAAGATTATGTTCCTCCACCTGTTCAAAAATTCGGTTGCCGAGTTTTTCCAAAACACTTCCGCCTATTCCCATGCTTGAAATAATGAGCGCTATGGTATATGGGTGTGACCCATATCGAATTATTTCTTCAGTTGAACCGGATTCCACAATCTGTCCTTTGTATAGGACGTAGACTCTGTCGCTTATGTATTTTGCAGATGCAATATCATGGGTAATGTAAAAAAGGGTGACGCCGTTCTGCTCTCTCAATTTGCGCAATAGGTTTAGAATTCCGGCTCTCAGAGAGACGTCAAGCATAGAGATGGGTTCGTCTGCTATGAGGATCTTAGGGTTGAGGATCAGCCCCCTTGCGATGGATACTCTCTGTCTCTGTCCTCCACTCAGCTGATGCGGATATTTGTCTATATAGTCTGAAACAGGAGTGAGTTCTGCATTCTGAAGTGCGATTCTGACTCTCGACTCCTGATCCTTTTCATCATCTGCCATGTGATTAACGGTCAGTGGTTCTGATACGATGTATCTTACAGGAAAACGTGGATTGATGCTCTGGAACGGGTCTTGAAAAATAGTTTGTACTAATTTTCTAAATTCCTTTGTGGTTTTGCTGTTGCTGAAATCTACTATTCTGCCTGAAATTTCGAGAGTTCCTGATGTTGGTGTCTCCAGCAAACCCAAAATCCTGCTCAATGTTGTCTTTCCACTGCCGGTCTCACCAACAAGCGCCACTGATTCTCCTTCGTTGACTGTCAGGCTGACATCCTGAACTGCAATTATATCGGATTTGTCTCCAATCGCCAATTCCCGGATACCCGTTTTCTTTCTGAAAATCTTGGTCAGGTTTTTTGCAACAATAACGGGCCTCGCCCTCACAGTTCCCAAAATAAACGGATCAGATCTTTTCTGGTGCATGCGGTTTTTAGTTTTGTTTTTCAAAGGTAAAACGATGCACGCGACTTCATGTGTACCGGAGCTGGTACGAAGCTGAATTGCATCATCCTCCAGACAGAGATCGGTGTGATAATCACACCTTTCATAAAATGGGCAACCTGTAGTTCTCTCGGTAAGGCCAGGTGGAGCACCCCTGATAGGTAATACATCTGAAACGTCCTCTGCAATTTTTGGAATCGATTCAATAAGCAGGTAAGTGTAAGGGTGCTGCGCATCTTCAAAACTATTTTGCGGTATCTTCTCAATGACCCGACCTGCATACATCACTATTATCCGGTCGGAGATGTTGGAGATAAGCGATACGTCGTGAGATATACTTATTATAGACAGTTTGTATGTGTCTCTGAGCCTTTTTAGTTCTTCAATAATCCTGTACTGTGTTATTACGTCAAGGGAAGTTGTTGGTTCGTCTGCAATGATCAGGGACGGCTTGAGGGATATGGCCATCGCAATCACAACCCTCTGTTTCATGCCTCCACTGAGCTGGTGTGGAAAGGCGTTGAGGACCCAGGGGTCAAGGCCCATGGCCTTTAGAAGCTCTTCCGATCTTCGAAGCGCATTTTCCCTTGTTTCTTTCTCTTTATAGACAAAGATATCAGAAAGCTGATCTCCAACAGTAAAAAGGGGATTCATGGAATCAAGGGCACCCTGAAACACAATTGATATTCCTTTCCATCTGACTATTTTCAGGCTCTCTTCTATCTTCCTATCCCTGGATTTATACCTTAATGAGAAAGAACCACCCATATCCTGATCAACAATTGTCTGGCCGCGGTAAACAACTTTGCCAGAGGTAATAGCAGCATTTACCGGAAGGATATGCGCAATTGCGAGAGCAAGGGTGGATTTTCCACAACCGCTTTCTCCCACAATTCCTATGGCTTCATTTTCCCGTATGCCGAAGCTGACGTTGGAAAGTGCGAAGACTCTTTTCTTTCCGACGGAATACTCAACTGATAGATTGTCAACATACAGCACATAATCTTCACGACTGGGGTCAAGTTCCATTTTTTACCTCCTCAATGTTACGTCCGTAACTTCCCTGATTGTGTCGCCCATCATGTTGAAGGCTATGACTATGAATACTATGAACAGACCAGGGAAAATGGATATCCACCACTGTCCGGAGACAACGTATTGTAAACCGGACGTTATCATCGATCCCAGTTCCGGAGTTGGTGGCGGAATGCCAACGCCAAGAAAACTCAACCCTGCGGAAATTATTATGGCTGCACCGAGATTGAGTGCATACAGTACTATGGTTGGAGTTATGGCTACAGGCAGTATGTGTTTAAACATGATATGGGATCGTGATGCACCCTGGGAGACTGCCGCAAGTATGTACAATTCGTTTTTGGTCGACAACACTGTACTCCTTGTTACCCTTGCAAAGCCCGGTATAGAAACTATTGAAACGGCAATAATAACTGTCCAGAATCCCTGACCGATGGATATGGCAATTGCAATTGCGAACAATATCGAGGGAAATGAAAGCAATATGTCCATTACTCTCATGATTGCATGATCCGTTAATTTGCCAAAATATCCGGAGATCATTCCAAGAAGAACACCGGCAGTATAACCGATGGAGACTGCCAGAAAAGCTATCGCCATATCAAGGCGAATGGCGTACAGGATCCTTGACCATATGTCCCGACCATATTCATCGGTCCCCATGATGTGGGTGTATGATGGCGGCAGCAATCTTCCGGACAGATCCAGTGCAAGAGGATTGTACGGGGCCATAAAAGGTCCGGCAATGGCGAGGAATACGTACACAAGTATTATTGCCAGGGATACCAGCCCGGTTGGATTAGCCAGAAACATTTTAATCGTGTTGAAAAGAGGATTGTTAGTATCGATTTTTTTCCATTTTCTTATCATATCTATAGTTGTTTCAGACACAGTAAATCTCACCTAAAGTCTCACTCTCGGGTCGACGTATGCGTAAAGAAGATCAGCAATGAAGTTGAAGATGGTAAAGAGAAGGCCGGATATCAGGACTACAGCCATTACACTGGGATAATCCAGCTGATATATCGCCTGCACTGCATACAGTCCTAGGCCCTGCCACGAGAACACGGATTCAGTCAGAACAACTCCACTCATCAGGGCACCTGCCTGAATCGCAGCAACAGTAATTGCGGGGAGCAGAGCATTTCTCAACGCATATTTATTCATTATAACTTTTCTGGGAAGACCGATCGCAAAAACAGTTCTCATGTAATCCTTGTTGAGGACATCAAGCATGCTTGACCTTATCACACGTGAGAGGGTAGCTATTCCCGCGAGAGATAAACCCACTGCGGGAAGAATTATATGCCAGAGTGTATCGGCAAAATCAGGGAAATTGAGACTTAGAAGGCTATCGAGAATCATCATTCCTGTTATTCTGGTGGGGTGAATCAGCCCCTGGCTTATCTGGCCGTATGGTGCAGGGGCAACTCCCAGATAGGTATAGAATATGAGGATCATGACTATTTCAATCCAGAACACGGGCATCGATATTCCAAGAAGCGACATTATTCTGCTGACGTGATCACCGGCCCTATTGGCACGGATTGCTGCGTAAATTCCAGTTGCAACGGCAAGAGGAAGGGAAATTGTAAGTGAGGCGATCGCCAGTTCAAAACTTGCGGGGAATCTTGCAGCAATTTCATAATTTACCGATCGTCCCAGTATGTACGAGTATCCAAGGTTGAAATGAAGAAGCATGTTGATATAGATCAGAAACTGGATGTAAAGCGGTTTATTCAGTCCAAGTTCAGCTTCAAGAACTTTCAGCTCCTGGGCGTTAACCTCAGGCCCTATCAGTATAAGTGCGGGGTTGCCAGGTACAATGTGTGAAAGGATAAACGTGATGGTAATTACGCCAAAAATTGTGGGGATTAAAGAAATAATCCTGAATAAAAAATATTTGAGGAAACCGTTCATCGCATCACGACATCCGGATCTGACTCACGAAAATATCGAATGTCGGGTAAATATAGAGATCATGGACATTCGTGGTCATCGGAATGACGTTCTGCATGTTGAACAGCGGTACTTCCCCAGCCTGGTCTGCGATAATTTTCTGTGCCTCTATGTAGAGTGCATCTCTCTGCGACTGGTTGTAAAGAGTTCCTGCCTTTACAAGATCATGACTCACCGTAGTATTGTTGAAATAGTTGAAATTACCGTATATTCCGATATTCGCAGCATTGAAGAGCGGTCGAATTCCGTCATCCGGTGTAGCCAGCAGATTTACCCATCCCTCGTAGAACAGCCCCCAGTGTCCTGTTCCAACCTCTGTTGCAAAGGTTGATGAACTGTATGAATGCAAGGATATTGTTATGTTAATCTTGGCAAGTTCCTGCTGCAGAATAGTTCCTATGGCTGTCCCGACTGGATCTCCGGCAATGTAACTGAAGTTGGTGGAGAAACCCTTCGGGTATGCCGACTGATTGAGGTAGAACCTGGCTTTCGAAAGGTTGAGGGTGTAGTTCTGGAATGCAGGAGTGTATGCCTCGATTGAAGGAGCCATAACACTTTTTATGGGGAGTCCGAAACCATATGTGGAATAGTTTGTAAGTGCAGTTGTATTTACCGCATATTCGATTGCTTTCCTTACAGAAAGGTTATCAAATGGTGTCACGTTTTCACACATCCCGATGTAGAATTCCGAAGATGTTGGCCCAGACTTTATCTTCAAGTTGGTGTAGTTTTTAAGGCTGCTCATCTGTGACAACGGTATGTTCAGTGCAATGTTGACTGACCCTTTTTCCAGCAATGTCTGTTGCGTTGCCGGGCTCGGTACTATCTCATAAACTATCTGCTTGACGTTCGGAGCCGGACCGGAGTAATTTGGATTTGCTGTGAGAACTATCTGTGAAGTTCCGTAATAATTCAGCTGGTATGGGCCAGTTCCCATGGCGTGAGTTGCCATGTATGGGTTAACCTGCTTTGCCTGAACTCCGCCGTGTGCATTCACGTAGTTTGGATCAACGATGCCTGTAACCCAGAGCTGGAAAAGATTCAGGAACCATGGGTACGGCGCAGAGGGTACGAGCATGATCTTGTACTTTCCGAGAACATGTATGCCACTTGCATTGAGGAATGAGAATACATGGAAATCTGCTCCCTGTTTCATCTCTATAAGCCGATCAAGTGTAAACTGCACAGCAGTTGAATTGAACGGATCTCCGTTGGCAAAGGTCACGTTTTGCCTCAGGTTGAAGAGCACAGATCCGTTTGAATAAACAGTCCAGTTGGTTGCAAGTTCTGGTACAGGAGTGAGCGTTCCAACTGTAGTGCCGTTAACCGTCTTGGTTCCATAACCAACCAGGGTTTGATATATCTGGTTATCGAAAAACACTGAATTGGTGTCAAATGCCACCGCCGGGTCCAGTGACGAAGGTGACGCCAGACTGGCTATTGTCAACGTATTCCCAGTTGACTTTTGTGGATTAAAAAGATGCAGACCTATCCCCAGTCCTGCAATTATTACCACCAGGACAACAATTGCAGCGATAATATACTTAAATTTAGCTTCCATTGATATGCGCTAACATA
>JAJZOT010000118.1 GCA_021847855.1 Thermoplasmata archaeon
TGAAGGTCACATTTTCCTGTATCGCACATAGACTATTGCGGAACCTAATATCAGTCCCCCTATTGCAGCAGCTACTATAAGCAGATATGAAACAGCAGATATTGAAGAACTTTTAACAAACATGACCTGGATCGTTGCATTGCTGTTATCAATTGTAAATGTTCCCGATGGTACCTTTTCATAGCCATTTATGCTTGCGATGGAATATGAATAATTGCCATCCGGTATGTTGATGATTGTAAGATTTGACGTTGTAACATTGAATCCCTGGGTACCAATGTAGACTGTCCACTTGCTTCCCGCACTAAGGCCGGATTCCATGAATGTTACTGAAAAGGTGGTCTGTGATGTTTCATGGACGTAGATTATCGTGACTATTTCAGGTGATAGCGAAACGGAAAAACTGAAGAGCCCTGTTGTGTAATATCCTGTGACAGCCTGCGGAAGTACAGTGTAAATGGCGCCTGCCTGCAGATATATTGAGGTACCGGAAGAATCAAGGATGAATCCTTCGTCTGCCTGAAGGACGGTGAATCCCCAGATGGTTCCAGCCGGGAGTCCACTCTCGCTGAAAGTAACGTTTATGAATAAGGTATACAGGAGTGTCAGGTTCAGAACTGGCCCATCAACATAGAAGACAGAACTTGCATCAGCAATTGGGCCAACATATAATGTTGGAAGAAACTCCTCTGCTGAATTATATAACAGGAAGCCTTCAAGCTGGTAGGTGCCATTGGGCAGATATACTGTTTCGGATGAACCGTATCTGAGTTTGAAGATTGCGTTATTTACGTCAAAATATGTTGTAATACCAGATGGAAGCCCTGATGCGGAGATGTTTGCCTCCTCACCGTATATGGTCAGCGGGTAGTAATCATAGCCATCGTTAATGCTGCCATTTAACTGGTTCTGTCCGGGAAAAGCAAGACCCAGGCCACTGCCATTGTATCGTTCCAATCCATTTGAGAAATAGTTGTAGTAAAAGTTGCCCCCCACATAACTTCCGTTGATTATGCTTCCTTTGAGGTTTTGTCCGTCAAAAGTAACAGTATAATTTGCAGGTCCCTTTGATATGTTGAAATTATCATGGTATGAAACATTCGCATCGTTGTAGATGTTTGCGTATGGACCATCCAGGCTCACAAGCGTAATTGCAGAATCAAATATATTGTTGAATACTGTGTTTCCTGAACTCTCGATTATGAGCCCAATGGGAGCTGATCCATAGTAAGATCCCGCGCCTGTCAGACTGCATGTGGTGAAGACATTTCCCCACACATAATTTGATGATGATGTGTTGCTTTCATCGTATATCAGGATGCCCGATCCCTGGCTCTTTACCATGTTACTGGAAATAAGGCTGTTTGTTACATTCCAGAGAACAAGTGACGACACAAATGGAACGTTGTAATATGTTTCATCTGTGAAGACATCCGCAGGGAACCACGTGGAAACTGTGTTGTTTGAGAATATTATGTCTGAAGAATTATAGAATTCTATTGGCAGGAAATTTGACTGCGGCAACTGCAGATATTGGGAAATCGCAAGATATTCCAGTGAGGTCTGTGTTGCTTTGAATACTGGTTGATCTTGTGATGAAAATCCGGAAAACATGACATATGAATCTGTATTGCGCATTATTATTCCATCATATTCAGGGAAGAGATAGTCATTAGCAGCAGAAAATGCAGGGTTAAGAGAAGAGGATACATTTAGTTTTGAAATTGCCTGATATGATGGCCCCGGGATTATATATGGAGATGAGAGGGTTCCATGACCGCTATATGCAATCTGAGAAATCTGTGAATTATCGGTGATATAAAATGGAGTATAAAGGCCCATCGAATAATTTCTGGACAGGGAAATAGGTCCAATGTTCAAGTGAAAGCCATCTGATAGTGTTTTATCTACAATTGAAATGTTGTCATAATAACTCAGCATAAAGTTGAAAGAATATGTCCCTGGCATGAGTAAGATACTGAAAACACCGTTTGCAGATATAGGCGCCACCTGAGAATCAGATGCGACAAAATTCTTTCCTTTACTCACCATAAGGAAGGATGGATCTGGATAAACGGATCCGGATACTGAGGCGAATCCTGATGAGCCACTTATGTTCCACAATCCTGTTATAAATGATGGCCCTGTATCCATGAATTCCTTTGCACCGATGAAATAGGCAGAAATACCGGATGAGGTTTCTCCCGTTGCAGATCCTGAATCATATGCTGATGGGACCGAAGCAAGATTTCCAGAACTGGTTTTATACATTAGCGTAAGGGAAGAATTCATGTTTGTAAAATCTGCAGTTGAACCGCCTCCCGGACCACCAAAATCCAATTCTGCGTCAAGCGGGATCGCCCCATTATCGGAAAGTCTGTTACCACTGACCTCAAAATGTGCTGCTCCCGTTGCTGCAGTACTGCTTCCATTTATGGAATTAAATATCACCCTATCATAAGAGCCGGTTTTTACCAGCTTTGATCCTTCGGTTGTGATACCGTTGATGCTGTAATTCAAGAAAACAGCGTTGTCGTTGTTCACATTTGCAGTATTCAGTATAAGAGACAATGAGAAATTTGAGTCCACATTGAAAGTCGGGCCGACTTTGTAATAATATAATCCAGGTACCACGGTTCCAGTGTAGTTGCTGAATTCTCTGCCTGTTATTACAGCGGTGGGTGAGCTGAAGTTCCAGATATTGTCCACAAGCGTTAGCTGATGAGTTCTAGTTGAATAAAATGCAACGTTCTGTATCCAGTATTGATAACCTGCCACACCAAATAATGTTACTCCCGTTAGAACGGAATTCATCTGGATAGAGAATGTATACGGAGAATCGCTTCCCATATAAAATTCAGACACATTATTTATATTGACAGTCCCATCAAAACAGGTGGTATTATACGTAAAAGGCGTGAGTGAACCCGATACATTTCTTAAACCATATGATGCAAGGCCCATTGGGGCCGGAGCTGATTGATATGACGGGCCGTAGGATGCCTTGAAATTCGATGGTATATCGAAATTTGGCAGCAACCTTGCTATAGTGGGAATACTCTTGTTTGTTATCATTGACGTAGTGTAATTCAACATCGAATCCCAGGTTATTCCATGCGTTAATGCGCTGCCCGAAACATTCAAGGATGGTGCTTTAAGTACAAGCGAACTGTTGTTCACAGAACCCTCAGAAACAACCGTATTTTCTTGGGAGGTATTTTTCAATTGAAATGACGCACCCGCTTGAGCAGAATCGTGAACCTGTGTTCCAAATGAAAAGGATGTGGTCAGCATGATTATTGATAGAAGCAATGCAAGAATTATTGTCTTTGACGCTTGCATTAATCAACATCAAATACTTGTTATTAAAATGTGGCTGCTTTTCGCAATTGCATATTGGTCTTGACAAATAATCTTTTTACTTTTCACACACAGATAATTCCAGGAAATTTTAACCCCATGCAGATAGAGATTACATCAAAAGAGAGAAACCTTTAACCACAAGATTTCCCCTGGAAGTTAGTAATCTGACATTTTCCTGTCTGCCCGCATCTATGGCCCTGTAGATTTCAGGTTGTAAATAGATAGAAACTCCATCTCTTTCAATATGCGTCATTTCTGCATCTTTCTCAAAAGTCTCAGTAACAACAAGTTTTGTGATCATCTGACATGTATCATCATTACATGGACCTTTCTTAAAATCTAAATTCAGGCATACATTTTTTCCTGATATTCTTTGCAATGCAGAGTTCTCAATTCGGATTGAACCTTTACCGACCTTTAACAGCATATTTTTTTCCATTTCATTTATGCTCCGCCTGGCAAATCTCTCTTCATTGTCCTAGTTTCCTTGTTGAATAAAGTAATCCGGTTTACTGATCTCGTGATTTTGGATCTTAATCGCAGGGAATTCAGCACAACCGAGGTTGAGCTAAGGCCCATCGCAAGCGCTGCGAGGATTGGCAGAATTGAGAATATTGAGAGGCCGAATACTGGAACCAGAAGACCTGCTGCGATCGGAATCAGCACGGAATTATATCCAATAGCCCAACCTATATTCTGCCTGATCTTTGTAATTGTGTTTTTGCCCAGTATGATAGAATAAGCCACCATGGTGAGATCATCATTCAGCAGAATTATGTCACCGCTTTCTCTTGCTATATCGAGACCTGATCCCATTGCTATACCTGTATCTGCAGTTTCCATAGCTGCGCTGTCATTTATGCCATCACCAACAAATACAACAAATTCTCCGGATTCCTGGTATTTTGTTACAATTTGTGCCTTGTCTTCCGGCATCAGACCTGAATGTATATCAGTTATACCAAGGAGAAGACCGATTTTTCTTGCTTCTGAATCCATATCTCCTGTTATCATAGCAGTTTTGATCCCCATTTCTTTCAGTATGGAGATAGCATCATGCGCAGTGTCCCGGACCTTGTAAGCAAGAGATATATGACCTGCGGTATTTCCGCCTATTTCAATTGAAACGATTGACGATGTTGCCCCGGAGGATCTGCTGATCCTTATGTCGAGCTCTGCGACCTTTCCTGAAATACCTATTCCTGGTGTTTCCACGATATCAGAGGCATCAGGGATTTTAAGGTTAAGTTTCTGAGAATATTTGACAATAGCCTTCGCTATAGGATGATTTGACATCTTCTCAACAGCGGCTGCCATGGATACCACTGCTTCCATATCAAACCCAGGTTCAGTTCTCACTTCGGTTATCTGAGGGTCGGCAATAGTAAGTGTTCCTGTCTTGTCGAAAAGAACAATTGTCGTCTTTGATAAACGCTCAAGAGAACCGGGATTCTTTAATAATATGCCGTTCTGTGATGACGCACTCGAAGATATAAGAAGCGTAATTGGTGCAGCGAGACCTATGGCACAGGGGCATGCTATGACAACAACAGATACGAAGGCAAGAACTGCGTACTGAAGGGCAAGAGTATGTCCCGTTAACGTCAGATAAAAGAACCAGAATATCCCTGCAGATATTGCAGCAGTTATAACAACGGGTATGAAAAGCGCAGAAAAAGTGTCTGCTACTCTCTGTATCTTGACCCTCCCCATGGTAGCATTCTGTATGAGCCTGTAGACATGATTGATTGTGCTCTCCTTCCCTATCTTTTCCACTATGACAGAAAGGGAACCATTGAGGTTGAGAGTCCCGGCGGTGACAGAATCTCCCGCTGTTTTCAAAACCGGATTTTGTTCGCCAGTTATGATCGACTGATCAACCTCACTTGAACCCTTCAATACATTCCCGTCAGCCGGTATAATGTCACCGGGTTTACAGAGCAGCATATCACCAGTATGGATCTCATCAATTCTTCTTTCCGAAACGGTTCCATCGGGTGAAACATAGTGGACATATTCCGGGATAATTTCCTTCAGCTTTGAAGCGGCTGAATTCGCCTTCTCCTTTGTCAGTGTTTCAATATAGGTTCCCGTTAGGATCAGGGTAATAATGAAAACAGAAGCGTCGAAATAAACACTGGATCCAGGTATGGCTTTAGGGAATAGTGTTATGAATAGAGAGAAAACAAATGCCGTCCCCGTACCAAGTGCGATGAGCAGATCCATATTTCCCATTCTGGATCTGATAGTATGGTATGCCCCCTCGAAGAAACCGGAACCGGAATAGAACAGTACCGGTATCGCAAGGATGAGTTCCACATAGTCTTTAAATGGAAGGGATGAAAAGAGGTATTGTATCAGCATGATCGGAATGGAAAGTGACCATGCGAGCGCAAGTTTCTTTTTCAGTGTTTTCACACCAAGTGATGGGCTTGTGAATTTTTCCATGCAGCCCTTCGAACAAAAATAGTACTTTTCGCCATCCTTAGTGATGAAAAGATCTGATGTCTCCGGTACGAACATGCCGCAGACTGGATCAGTAGGCATGAATACTGCCTTATCTTGAATGTTTCAATGGGTTTTTATCAAACGTTTCCTTGCAGT
>JAJZOT010000119.1 GCA_021847855.1 Thermoplasmata archaeon
ACTGGAAGGAATCCTCAAGAATCATAAATTACCGCAGGTTTTTTGCAGTTAACGAACTAATTGCAATCAGAATGGAAAGAAAGGAAAATTTTGATCTATTCCATCTGAAGATAAGAGACCTACTTCGCAAAGATCTCATACAGGGATTGAGGATAGATCACGTTGACGGTTTGAATGATGCGTTCACTTATCTAAGAAGACTGAACAAACTTTCAGGAAACCGCCCTGTTTGGGTCGAAAAGATACTTGCGAGAGATGAGTCTTTAAGAGAAGAATGGTCTGCTGAAGGTGATACAGGTTATTCAGCAAGAGCCAGAATTAATTCTGCATTTATAGATAAGGGGTCTCTCGATCAAGTCAGGAGAATTTTCAGGAAGTTTGGGGGAGACAGATATGAGGATGAGAAATACAGGGTAAACTTAAAAATTGAAATCTCCCAGAAACTTTTTCAATCTGATTTTGAAAGATATTCAAGATTCATAAAGGAAATTCTGGTTTCAAGGGGTTTAATAGGCATTTCTGTAAAAGGTATCTCAGACGCCCTCATGGCAACGATTGCATTGTTTGATAGATACAGAACATATTCCAGTCTGGATCTATCCGAAGTAGAAATATGGCTAAAATCTGTGGAAAATGCAAAAGAGCACTTTCCATATCTCAGCCACGAGCTTAATTGCCTCGAAAAATTTCTGGGTCTAGTAAAAATTGATCAAAAATCTGCTTCAGTTCTGCTCAGAATAGAACAGTTTACGGGCGCAGTAATGGCTAAATCCATGGAAGACTGCTACTTCTACCGCTATTCGGCACTGCTTTCGACATGCCTTGTGGGATCTATGCCGTTTGATCAACCATATTCAGATGCAGAAATACATGCCTTCTTTGCAAAGATCCAGGATGGAAAGAGAAGACCAATGACAACGCTTTCCACTCATGATACAAAATTTGGTGAGGACGCAGTTGCAAGATTCAATGCAATATCCGATCTCCATAAGGATTGGGCAAAATTTCTCAAGGAATTTTCTGTCACATTAGAAATACAAAGTTACGACAGATACAGAATTTTACAGGCAATTCTTGGCACATATGAACCACACATGGATTACAAGCAGAGATTGCACAACTACGTTATAAAAGCGTTGAGGGAATCCGGGGAAAACACAAACTGGGAATTTCCTAATACCGATTATGAAAATAAATGCATTCAGTTTGCTGACTTGGCAATTACTGAAATAGAGAAAAGATGGGGGTTACTTTTGAAAAAGGTTCAGTATATGGGAGCCCTCAACAGCCTTTCTCAGACTATCCTCAAGTTCATGCTACCTGGAATCCCAGATACCTACCAGGGAAGTGAATCAATGAATTTTTCATTCGTTGACCCGGATAACAGGAGGCCGGTTTCATACAGAATTCTTTTTCAAAGACTAAAAGATGTTTCAGCCAGTCGCCCTGATCTGAATGAACAAAGAGCAACCGATGGGAGTCTCAAGCTTTTCGTTACATCGAGATTAATCTCAATCAGAACTGAATTTTCCGATTATTTCATCAATGGAAAATATTTTCCACTTAAATTTTCAGGAAAGAATAGCAATAAACTGTTTGGTTTTTATTACAGGCTTTCCGACAGGATATTAATCGTCATAATAAGCAGGCACCATAGTTCTTTTGTCGATATCAATAGCTATAGCCCAAACTGCTGGGCTGGAACATCCATAGTTAATCTTCCAGAAATAAGAGGAAAGTTGAAAGATCTGATCACCAGTTCTACCCTCAAGGGATCCGATCTATCTAGAATGTTCGCGGAATACCCGTTCACCGTTGTGGAGGCCATGGCAAATGAGGACTTTTAGAGAACTTGGCGCCAACCTGCAAAATGGAAGGCTCAATTTGTCTGTGTGGGCGCCATTACTTGAGAAACTAACTTATCATCCAATAAAGGGAAAAGAGGAGGAGATGCAGAAAGATGGAGAATATTTCAACCTTGTTCTTGAAGACTGCAGGGATGGTGATCTCTATCTATTTAAAAACGGAGACAAACTTCTCCCGGACCCACTTTCCAGGTTTCAGCCCGAGGGTGTTGATGGGCCATCCATGCTTGTTGAGCTATCAGGTTATAATTGGTCAGCAAATAAATGGATATCCCATTCCATGAAAGATCTAATAATATATGAAATGCACATGGGAACATTCACCCAGGATGGCACCTACAGATCCGCGGAGGCAAAACTGCCTTATCTCAGAAAACTGGGAATAAATGCGATAGAAATAATGCCCCTCTCGCAGGCATACGGAAGCAGGAACTGGGGTTATGATGGCGTTTTTCCATTTGCCCCATCATATTCCTATGGAAAACCTGAAGATCTTGCCCATTTCGTGGATAAGTGCCACCTTCTTGGCATATCGTGCATACTGGATATTGTCTATAATCATCTTGGTCCAATAGGAAATGTTTTTCCTTCATATGCGCCTTATTTTTCACATAAGTATACTACGCCATGGGGCGAGGCCGTCAACCTTGACGGACAATATTCCGCAGGCGTAAGAGAGATGTTTCTCGCCAATGTTTCATACTGGATCGAGCAGTACCGGTTCGACGGGTTCAGGATGGATTCCACACAGAATATATATGATTCATCGCCAAGGCACTTCCTTTCGGAGCTCACGGACCATGTCCACACACTTTCAAGAAAACTTAACAGAAAGATATTGATGATAGCAGAATCTGATAAAAACGATAACTCAATAATAATGCCAGGTTCAAGATGCGGCCTTGGATTCGACGCAGTCTGGAATGATGATCTACACCATACCTTTCATTCCTATGTAACAGGTGAAAGATCCGGTTATTACGCGGATTATGGATCTTTACAGGATATTGCATACAATATCAAACATGGCTTCCTTTATGACGGCAGGTACTCAAAATACCTGAAGGCTGTAAGGGGTACAAAATTTACAGGTAAACCATCATCACTGGTCGTTGCACTTCAGAACCATGACCAGATAGGGAACCGTGCACTTGGCGAGAGGATATCTTCACTGATATCTTTCGAGCAGCTGAAGCTTGGTGCCTCACTCTTCCTGCTTTCACCTTTCACTCCCATGCTCTTCATGGGCGAGGAATATGGTGAAACCTCACCCTTCTGGTTTTTCATGCAGTCAGACGACGAGAAATTCGCAGAAATCGTAAACAAGGGAAGAAGGAATGAGTTCAAAGATTTCAACTGGCCTGACAGGATAAAGGACCCAAGCAGTGCTACAGCTTACATGGAGTCAAAGCTTAAATGGTCTGAAGCAGACAGAAACAGGTATATGTTAAACCTTTACAGAGATCTGATTGATGCAAGAAAATCTTTCATAACGAAAACGGCAAACAGGAATTACGATGTTTCAGTGGATGGTGAAACTATCAGGATAGTTTATCCATTAACAGGTCATGTTGTAACACACAATTTTGGATTCAGCAGGATCGAAGTTCCAGGGAAGATTCATATCAATACATCATCAAAAGTATATGGTGGCGTGAACAGCGAGCTTAATGTCATCGGGGAGCCCGGGTCAATCATATCATCATAACGGAATGGATCTGAAAACTGCCGATGAATCCGCAGGTAGCATGATACCATTGTCATCAAACCTTCTGGGAAGTGATTCAAGTACATCAAAGGAATTTATGACCATTTCCCATTTTTCGTCGAGAGAATCAGGTATGGTGAAATAAACGCCTTTCTTGCCTGCATTAAAGAACATCAGTATATCCGGTGAAACTGCTCTATCAGGGTGGGATTCTGAATCCAGGCCTGAAATATAGACGGAAATGGCCTTGAAATTTGGATCTGTCCACTCCGAGAAACTTACCGCCTTGCCTTCCGGATTGAACCAGTGGACATCCTTGGTACCGGTTTCAACTATTATATCGCCGGAAAAAAACTCCTTTCTTCTCAGGCAGGGTGTTGATGTCCTCAGGGAAATCAGTCTTTTCAAAAATGACCTGATCTCCTCGGCCTCACTCCTGTACTGCCAGTTATGCCAGCTTATCTCATTGTCCTGGCAGTACGCATTATTATTACCCTTCTGTGTCCTGAGAATCTCGTCCCCGCCGAGAATCATGGGTGCTCCCTGCGATACCATAAGTGTTGTGAGCAGGTTCTTGATGCGCTTTATTCTTAATCTCATGATTTCCGGTTCACCGGTTTCACCCTCAACGCCAAAATTGTCGCTGTAGTTCTCGTTTGTTCCATCCGCATTGTTCTCGCTGTTTGGCTCATTATGCTTGTTCAGGTAACTTACAAGATCAAGCATTGTAAAACCATCATGTGATGTCACATAATTGATGCTTGCATGAGGCTTCCTGTCTGATTTCTCATAAAGATCAGGCGAACCTGATATCCTGGTTGCAAATTCTCCTGTAATACCATCATCACCGCGCCAGAACCTTCTGATGCAATCCCTGTATTTACCGTTCCACTCCGCCCACTTAACTGGAAAATTCCCTACCTGGTACCCGCCAGGCCCGACATCCCATGGCTCGGCAATGAGCTTTACCTTTGATATTACAGGATCCTGGTGGATTACATCGAAGAAAGCGGAAAGTCTGTCAACGGCATAAAACTGCCTTGCAAGAGTGGATGCAAGGTCGAATCTGAATCCGTCAACATGCATCTCCGTCACCCAGTACCTTAAACTGTCCATTATTAACTGAAGGACCTGTGGATGCCTGACGTTAAGGCTGTTTCCGGTTCCAGTGAAATCGTTATAGTACCTTGGGTTCTCCTCGTTAAGCCTGTAATATACTGAATTATCGAGTCCCCTGAAGGAAATTGTCGGCCCGAGCTGATTACCCTCTGCTGTATGATTGTATACAACGTCCATTATCACTTCAATACCGTTGTCATGTAAAGTTTTGACCATCTGTTTGAATTCCACAACCTGTCTTCCTGGTTTGTCTACAGAAGAAAACCTGATATCCGGGGCGAAGAATCCTATTGTATTATATCCCCAGTAATTGCTAAGACCATTATCAACCAGCATCTTGTTGTCAATCCTGTGCTGAACAGGCATAATCTCGACTGCAGTAATGCCAAGATCGTGAAAATAATCGATCATCTTATCCGAGCACATTCCAAGATAGGTTCCCCGAATCTCTTCAGGCAGATCCTTTCGAAGATATGTTGAGCCCTTAACATGTGTCTCGTAAATTATAGTTTCTGACCATGGAGTGCTGGGCCTTTCCACCCCTCCCCATTCAAATGAATCATCTATCACAACACATTTCGGTATGTTGCCAGTGTCATCAACATCGCTGAATGAAAGGTCCTGTAATTCATCTCCCATTTTATAGCCGAATAATGCATCGCTCCAGTTGATCTTTCCGCCAATAGACTTGGCATAAGGATCTATCAGCAGCTTATTGCTGTTAAACCTCATCCCTCTCTTTGGATCATATGGTCCAAATGCCCTGTAACCGTAAAGTGCTCCACTTTTAAGCCCTGGAACAAGCACATGCCAAACATGTGCTGTTTTCTCCTTCAGCTCTATTATCTCTGCAGGATCAGAATCATAAATTGACTTGAATATCTCCAGGTTTATGCGCTCCGCATTCTCTGAAAATATTGCAAAGTTCACACCATCATCTGTAATCGTAGCCCCAAGCGGGTAAGGTTTTCCAGATTTCAGTGCAATCATGTTCAGTTCGTAATCACTTGGTTAATATGAATTTAAGTTAAAGGAACTTCCGTAAAATAATAAGAAATATGTGCCTGAAACATTATGCGCTGCATAAAGAATAAGCAGGACAAAATCTATCACAATACTAACGATTATACCTGAAGAGAAAGAAGAATCCGTCTCAGAAAATCCTTATATTCGATCTCTATCTCGTATGGAAAGTCACAACGGTGAAAATTAATGGCTGCACAGAAACCACATATAAATTTAGTTACGATAGGACACGTTGATCATGGAAAGTC
>JAJZOT010000120.1 GCA_021847855.1 Thermoplasmata archaeon
TTCTTTCCAAGGCTTCAGAGAATTCCAGGAAAATCGTCAATGAAGTAATGTTCAACAGGCAGAAAATGGAGGAAAATATGATAAAGGATCTGGAGTATGCATACAGATACCTGTTTCAGGAGTGCAATACAACCAAGAAGGGAGTTGTCGGATTCTGCCTCGGCGGAGGACTTGCATTCCAGCTCTCAACGCAGGTTGAATTTGACGCTTCGATAATCTTTTATGGAGCCATTCCCAGGAAAATAGACGATCTGGCAAATATAAAGGGATCTGTTCTCGGACTATATGCCGGTGAGGATGGTTCCATAAACGGCGGTCTTCCAGATCTACTTAAAAACGTCGTAAAGCACAAGGTGGACTTTGAAATGAAAATATACCCCGGAACTTTCCACGCATTCTTCAACCATACGGGAATGAGCTACAATGAGCCGGCCGGCAGAGACGCATGGGATCGGATGAATGCATTCTTTGCCAAACATCTAGGTGATCACAATGGCGGAAACTGATGAGGAAGGGCTCCTGGACGGATGCTTTTTCACCTGGGTGCAGGTGACGGAACATTACAGCAGGAAGGGAGAAATAGACTCGAAATCAAAGAACTTCAGAAGAGAAAGACAATAACCACTCCAAGACTTTATTCAATTTGATTAGTCATATTTTGACGGCAGTTGCCTGAGATTTGTGGCACTAACGGCATAAGGTATTACTGCTTCATTAAAACTTAAATACTTACATCAGTTAAATTCTATATGTCTAATAGAAAACTGGTTCTTTCAGCCATTATTGTGGTTTCTATAACCGTGCTGGCCTCAACCCTCTTCCTCGGAATGTCGGCACAACCAGTGAACAAGACAGGATTAACAACATCTCCTATGATTATTTCAACAAATGGCGTATTTAAACATGATACTCAGAAGCCGTTAAGTCAGGCATACGGAAACACATATTATGTATCAAAGAACGGGAATAATGGAAACTCTGGAAAGACTCCTTCCAGAGCTTTTCAAAATATTTCTTATGCGCTGTCTGTAGTACCGTCCGGTTCTAGGGTGATAATTGAGCCAGGAATTTATGTGTTCAATCAGCCGCTTATAATCAACAAATCGGTATTCCTTGTATCCGACAGCGGGAAATACTGGAACAGTCATGTCTATCTTGAGGCGATACAAAACCAGATAAATCTCAATGGGCGTACCTCGTCAATCTTCCAGTTGGGGGGCTCCCCGAATCCAAATAGTTATACAGGTAAGTTGGTAACAAATGTAACTATTAAGGGCTTTAACTTTGAAGGTGCCGGGATCGAGGTTCCGGGAACAGGTGCCGGTTACGTCACAATAGCCCAGAATAGTTTCAGAAACCTATATACAGAAGCTGTCGGGTACCATGGGAATCCTGTTGGATATTCATCGCCTTTTCCCGCAGATAATTTTGTTAACATAACTGGAAACCTGATATCCAACGTTTCTGTATTTCCCGGCTCAGGTATGTGGCTCGGGAACCTCCAGAACAGTTCCATAATGTATAACACTGTTGAGAAGACCAGTTATGCAGGTATTATAATGACAGGAACATCGGCAGGTCCATTCCCAGGTTTCGAGGCCAATAATTACATTGTAGGCAATACAGTGATGAAGGTTCCTCAACAGGGAATCCAAATCGCATTCGGCAGCAACGTAATGGTGCTGGGAAACACAATAACTAAAGCGGGGTCTGGGGGAGACACTGTGGGCAAAGATGCAGCAATCTCTTTGTTCAATCCGGATCAAACAGGCATAGTAATGGAATATAATATTCTGGCAAACAGTTTCGAAGGTCTGGGCATTTCTCAGCAGGGTGTATCCTTTTCCTCTAATTCATTGGGCTCAGGAATAGTATTCACACATAATGATATAATAGGAAATGTCATCGGGGTGTACAACAATGCAGGTTCAGGAATACTTAAAGCCGGTGATAACTGGTGGGGTCCACATGCGCATCCGACGAGTAATGGATCCAACGGATACGCTGGTTTGGTCAGCATTGAACCCATTTCTCAACATCCATTCAACCCATTTGAGTCTAGGGATCTCTGCAATACGGATGTTCGGTTAGAGAATCACATTATTTGATCCAACCACTTTACCTTTCATAAACGCGGATTGTGAAAATATCTATGGTCGATGAGCCACAGATAATGGTATCTCGAGACCGCTGGATGACAGGAAACTGGATAGTTCAATATCGGAATCCATTGCGGAAATAGAATCTATATCCTTAAGGATGTGCCCTGTTATTATAGAAACGACTGAATCTGTCCTGTCAATGAGCCCTTCGTCGACAAGCTTCCTGATCCCTGCCACAGAGGCGGCCGAAGCCGGTTCGCAGCCGATTCCGGCAGAATCTATAACTCTCTTTGCCTCCATGATCTCGCTGTCGGAAACCGCCATCACAATGCCATTTGTGGATCGTATGCTCTTAAGTGCTTTTTCCCAGTTCACCGGATTACCTATTCTTATGGCGGACGCAATCGTGTTAGCCCTGACAGGGACTAAGTTTTCAGTTTTTCCGGACCATAGATTGTAAAATGGGCTTGCTCCCTCTGCCTGCACAGAAACAATCCTCGGCACTTTGTCAATTACCCCCATCTCCTTCAGTTCCATGAGCCCTTTTCCTATCGCTGTGGTGTTTCCAAGGTTTCCCGCAGGAAGAGAGATGAAATCAACATCCGGGTTCTTCTCTATTATCTCGAAGGCAATGGTTTTCTGCCCCTCTATTCTCCATGGATTCAGGGAATTGAGGAGATAGTATTCGTGGTTTTTCTCAATGATGGCTTCTAATTGCGACATGGCAGAGTCAAAATCTCCGGAAACACTGATTATTTTAGCTCCGTAGGCAATTGCCTGTGCAAGTTTCGCTCGAGACACGTTCTTTTTTGGTATGAGCACGTAGCTGTCTATGCCTGCAATTGAGCTATAAGAGGCTGCAGAGGCAGAAGTGTTCCCTGTGGAAGCACAAATTGTAGCCCTGACTCCGAGTCTCAAAGCCTCTGAAACAGCAAGTGTCATACCCCTGTCCTTGAAGCTTCCCGTCGGATTTTCTCCCTCGTGTTTCATGGATATGTTATCAACACCAGTCCATTCACTCACTTTCCTATGTGTGTAATGATGGGTGCTGCCCTCTCCTCTTGAGATTATGAATTCATCAGGAACTGAAGGGTGAATAATCTTCTTGTACCTCCAGACACCTGAAATTCCTGGATCGAACCAAGTCTCTCCAAGTTTATGCCTTACTTCCAGTATTCCATTGCAACTGTCACACCGGTATTTCTTTCTGTTTATGGTGTACTCCTTTCCGCATCTGAAGCATTTCAGGAATGATTCCGACATATCCGATCTCATGTTAATATCTGGTCCCAAGGTTGCAGTATCGTGAGGTTACGCTTTCCTACCTCACCTGTATCGCCAGCAAGTACAAATTATGTTCTGAACGAACCTCCAGAAAACCGTCATTCCTCATACATGGTCACACCTCTGGCTATACTGCACTGTACGAAATCGGCATCGATACCGCGCTCCTTCATAAGTGGCTTCACCCTCAGCTTAATGTTCTCCACGTTGGTCTCACGGTCCATGAGAAGTATTATGCTTGGTCCCGCACCGCTTATGGATGCGCCTATGGCATTTTCCTGAAGGCAGATATCCTTGACTTCTGGATAGAACGGAAACAGGGAAAGTCTGGATGTTTCAACTATATTGTCATTCATTCCTTCCCTTAGAAGGCTCCTGTCACCATCTGTAAGACCAAGGACAAGCATGGACATCAATCTCGAATTGCTTATGACATTATCCATGTGAACCATTTCCGGTACCATGCTTCTTGCCAATTTCGTCTTGCCGTGTATTTTGATCTTAGGTATTATGAGCATAACCCCATTTGCGGAAGATGAGTTCAGAGAAAGAACCTTCATCGGATTAGTAGATTTCACGAATACCACTCCACCGAAAATACTTGCGGCAACATTGTCAGCATGCGGAGAACCTGAAGAAGCACCTTCGCCGAGCATGGCGTAGTGTGTCAGCTTGTCAAGGCTGAGTCCGAGATCGAGGAGCCTGTTCGCTGCCACCACCGATCCTGCTGCCGAAGCTCCACTGCTTCCAAGGCCAAGCCCCTCAGGAACTCCCTTTTCAACGGAAATTGAGAATTTACCCTTTATGTCCAGATCCTCAGCCATTTTCATGAAGGCATAACTGGCTGTGTTCTTCAATGGATCTGTCTGGATACCGTCATGAAACATGTTTATCTCCAATGGTCCCGAATTTTCCTGCATTCTCAGAGTAATCTTATCGTGAAATGCATCATGCGCCAGAGCCAGGGTATCAAACCCTGACCCAAGATTCGCTGATGATGAATATGATATCGCTGTTATTTTTTTCAAATGGGGATTGCATAGACTTTGTTCAATAAAAACCTTTCATGCCATATGACTTAAAATTGATACAAAAATACCATAAATAGCGACATATTCCATTAAAGAAGATTGATTTTACATTGTAATGTTGTTGGAAAACCCATTCCGCTGGACTTTTAGCATGTTCGCGGAAAGTAACAATTCTAGAGCCAACCTCTCCGGATTACCATGAGTGCCAGATCCCTCGGCGCACCTAGACCATTATTTCGGCAAATTTAAATTAATTCCGTAAATGTTCTAGCAGTTGACAGAGAACGGTTATGCAATGCCTGCTGAAATAATCACAAGAATAGCTACAACTGCTGATTCTGATGCCATTGCAACAATCTACAATCAGGGAATTGAAGACAGGACCGCTACATTCGAGACCACCTTCAGGACAGGAGACGGCATCAGGGGATGGTTTGATTACAGTCTCCCTATAGTAGTAGCAGAGCTTGGCGGGAACATAGTGGCGTTTGCCGGAACTTTTCCTTACAGTTCCCGCAAATGCTATTCCGGCATAGTGGAATTCTCTGTGTATGTGAAACGTGAAATGAGGGGAAAGGGTGCAGGCAAGGCTGTAATGAAACTGTTGATCGAAGAATGCAGGGCATCGGGCATCTGGAAACTTGTTTCAAGAGTGTTTATTGAGAATGAATCGAGCAGGTCACTGTTAAGATCATTGGGATTCCGTGAAGTCGGGATATATGAAAAACACGGAAAACTGGATGGAAAATGGAAAGACACAGTCATTGTTGAATATCTGATTCGAGAAAATCTGGTCTGAATCCACATTCATCAAATTTGCCGGCAGGGTCCGAAATAATGTTTTATATCGGTTTTCATTTCAACTCTTGTAGAGGTTAACCAATGTGCTCTGAATGCATGCTTGAATCGTGCGAATGCCCCGGCTGTTATTACTACAGGCACAACTCTGCATGCCCAGATTGTGGGCACACTATATTCCTGGACTGCTGCCAAGGATTCTAAACCCCTACAGGCATAATCCAGAAATATTCTCTCAGAACTTGAGTTTGGAAGATCACTCCCACGGAATCGAAACTTTTGTTCTATAAAGAAGTGGAGTAATTTTTCACATATTGTCGAAAATGTCTACACTGTGTATGTCAAGCTCCCATTCCTTAAATTCATCCGTTGCAGTATAAAGTACCCTGAAGAATTCGGGAAGCACAATCTCCGGCACCACAGTTGCAAAGGAGAAAGTCTTGCCCAGAAGCTTTTGCGGCATTCCGAGTGTTACAACGGAATTTGCCGAGACCTCATCGATAAAGAACTTAATCAGTGGGTTTGAGAATGCTGTTTCATAAATCCTGTGCTCCTTCGAGATCTCGTTGATCCAGTCTTCCTTTTTCCTTAAGAGCGCGTTTTTGTCGTAGTAAACCGCCCTTATTTCATCTTCGAGCAGATACTTCAGTTCCCTTGTCCAGTTCACTCCCAGGTTCGTAATAACCGGATCGCTTACGATGTTCATTGCAGAAACTGGAACAGATCCGTTGACTTCCACGT
>JAJZOT010000121.1 GCA_021847855.1 Thermoplasmata archaeon
ATCCAAATGGAACGATTGTTTCCCTGATTTCTGATTTTGTGCGTTCTGTGAATTTGGCAAGCTGCAACCCTATGCCGTTCCTCCTCGATGATACGTAGTCGGATGTGACAACTCCAACGCCGCCTGCAGTTGTTATTATCGCAATGTTATCGCCCCTCATCTTCTTCGAATAGGCCAAAACCCTGCCATAGTCTATCAGCTCAGTTTCATCATATGCCCTTATCGCACCTGACTGCGAAATCAGGCCGTTAATGATATTATCATCAGTTGCCATTGCACCGGTATGAAGGGAAGCGGCTTTGGCAGATGCGGGTGTCCTGCCTGATTTCAGAATTACGATTGGTTTCTTTGGAGAGGTTGTCTTAACCATGTCAAAAAACTCCTTGCCTTTTGGTACACTCTCCAGATAGATGCAGATACTTGACGTGTTCCTGTAACCAACGAGGTAATCAAGCAGGTCTATCTCGTTAAGGTCAGCCCTGTTGCCAAGGTTGAGAAATGCGGATATTCCAACCCCGTATTCAGAGATTCCATCCATTGTGAGAAGACCAAGAGCACCACTCTGAGAGATGAAACCGATATCACCCGGGACAGGGAAATTCATCCTTCCCTTTGAAGTGAGGGCCGTGTTTACACCGGAGTAAGGGAAATAAACCCCAAGAGTGTTTGGCCCAATAAGTCTTGTCTTTGTGGTTTTCAGGATATGACGGATCTCATCCTCTTTCTGTTTTCCTTCCTTCCCGGTTTCAGAAAATCCACCTGCGATTAATATTACGAACTTAGCTCCTACTTTTATGCAGCTTTTGAGACTGTCTATTGCCTTTGACGCTGGAAGCGCGATTACAACCAGGTCTGGTGGTACCATCACTGAATCAATTGACGGTATTGTTGGAATCCCGAGTATTTCCTTAGAAGATGGATTTACGGGTATTATCTGGCCTTTGTAACCTGACCCGATCATGTTGACTAAAATTGCGTTTCCAATTTTTGCCGGATCTTGTGATGCACCTATTATGGCCACTGTTTTTGGATCAAAAAGCGAGTCAAACATATACTTCAAGTTTGAATTTAACTATAAATTTTTCTTTTAGGCAGCGGTTTTACCGCAAGAAAAACACTCTTTACTCTTATTTAATAGTCAATATCTTTCCAATTAATCAGAACCATTAAAACCATCTTTCAGACGATGGATTTGATTTTTATTCTCATTAATTGGTCATGTCAATACAAAAGTCAGAAGATTAATACAGTATGTTTCTTTTTGCGCTTAGCAATGCATCAATAACGTTTCCGTCTCTTAATAGAATGTCAAAATATCAATTATTTTTTTCACTTCATATAATAAAAATATACCGGATAATTTATATATTGATTCTCGTTGATATCTTTAGTGACATTATCAGATAATAATCTTAAAACTAATTCAGTTGGTTTTCCGTATTTGCTTGCGCAGTCAATTGCACTGATTACACCCATGGGTGCAGCATTTGGGGTATTGCTTGGCACAGCATCATTTGCCGAGGGCGCTTTTCCGCTTGCTATTCTCTTTGCAATCATAATAAGTTTAGCGTGGATAAATACACCCTATCAGTTTTCAAAAAAGTTGGCTGGTGCAGGAGGCTTTTATCAGTTTGCAGCAAGAGCGGTGTCTCCATCATATGGCTTCTATACTGGCTGGTTTTACATGCTAAATTACTTCTTCTTCAGCGCCGGTGCAGGCGTGTTTCTTTTTGGAGTCATTTTCCCCGGTGTCTTTTCAATTCTAGGTTTCGGAGTCTTTCCTGCTTATGCCTGGATACCTCTCACTGTAGTAATGGTTGTACTTGTTTTCCTGCTTGCGTTTTACGGCATAAGGCCTTCCTTAAAGTACAGTCTGGTTGCCTCGATATTGGAAATAGGGATACTGATCGCATTAAGCATAGGGATAATTATCCAGCCCACTGTGACAAATACCCTTTCTGTATTTTCCCCTTCCCTTAGCCCTACAGGCTGGAGCGGTGTCTTCCTTGGGGCAATATTTGGATTCACGGCACTGTCTGGAGTTAGTGGTGCAGTCTATTTAGGAGAGGAGGCAAAGGCCCCGATAAAGATAATGAAGAAGGCAATATTGATCAGTTATGTTGTAACAGCCATTACGTTTGTCCTATTTTCATATGCAATGACTGTTGGGTGGGGTATTCCTAACATGGCATCATTTGCCTCGTCTGGAGTTCCTGGTTTGATACTTTCTGATCAGTATCTCGGCGGAGCATTTCTCTTTGTAATGTTCCTGTTTGTGATAAACAGCGTGTTCGCAGGAACTCTCGCACCTATCAACGCATCGTCGAGGCTCCTATTTTCAATGGGCAGAGATAAACTCGTTCCTGGTTTTCTTGGGAAAACAAGCGAAAAACATCAGACCCCTGCTTTTTCCCTTCTCACTTTGAGCATAGTTGCTATCCTGACTGCAGTGACAGCTGGAGTAATACTGGGTCCACTCGAGGGATTTATATTTATTATACTGCTTGCAGGGGTTGCTTCCCTTGTTGGTCACATACTGGGGTCAGTTGCACTGCCGCTTTTCTTCAGGAAAATCAAGATCAATGCTTTCTACCACGTAATAGTTCCGGCAATATATCTTGCAACTGCCATAGCCATTGGTTACAGTCTTTTCTTTCCATTCACCTATCCAGTTTATTATGCACCGATCATAATCATAGTCTGGGCTTTAATCGGGTTGTTGTTTTTAGTAAATGCAAAGAAGAAGCACAAAGCCTGGACAGATGTGGGACAACCCTTTGCTGAGGAAAAATAGTTTATTTCTGTATATTTTGAATCAGGTGGTTTGAAAGCCGATCAGCAAGCGCGTAAATGGTCAGCGAGGGATTGGCATCAATCACCGATGGTATCAGGCTCCCGTCGCCAACGAAAAGGTTTGAGACGTCATGCATCTCATAGTTGGAATCTGCAACCGATTTCTCCTTATTTTCTCCTATCCTGCAGGTTCCCTGCACATGATGGGATAGGTATACCGAATGCATCACTTCCTTTACACCGACAGATTGCATTGCTTCATATACAAGATCGCGTGCCTTCCTGAAGTGCTCACGATCATTTTGCGTGAATTTCTTATAGAGCTTCGTTTTGCCGGAATCATCTATTTCAACGCTCCCGTTATTCATGTCATGTGTGTTGATGAAAACACCGGCCATTTTCCTGTAGTCTTTCGTAATCCTCTTAAGTTCAAGGCCCCATACTGGGTTTCCATCAGCATCCAGGAGTGTATCGGTGAATCCGATAGGCGCCTCGAAAACAGTTGATGCTTCCAGCAGGAAACCGCCATTCTTTTCCAGTGCAAATTCTGATATGTTTGCAGAAAGAGGATGGAGTATCCAGTTGTATAGATCTTCATCGAATACTCCATACATCACGGATCCAATGTTGACACCAAGATTCTGGCCAATCTGCATTGAACTTTTTGTGTAACCGGTTTTTTCCCTTATCCTTGATCTGAGTAGAATCTGCGGCGTTTGAAGAGCACCGGCAGAGAGTATGACTGCATTTCCTGACATGGTTCCGGTGCTCCCTTCTTTGTCCCTGTATTTGATGCCATAAGCTTCCAGCGTCTTCTCGGTGGATGATTTTCTGGTCATCACCTCTGTCACGAAGGTATCTGGATATAGATCGACTCCATTGTAGATTGCCGGTATGATATAGGTGACAAGACTGCCGGTTTTGGCATTGGTTGGGCATCCAAAGAGGCATGCATTCTGATTGCATGCGGGAGTAACAAAGGCATCAACGGGCGAGAGAGGATGGCCTATCCGTTTGAATCCCTCCGCAATCTTCTCCGTTCCCCTGTCCCATTCGGTATACTTGCGGATCTTGGTTTCCATTTCGACCCTACTGTAGGACTGATCCAGGTCGCTGTATGAAATAGGCTCATTGCTGAAATTAAGCATGCCGGTCTCATTATGCCAGTTATCAATGTTTTCTGGAAATGCCCGGTGTGCAACGGCTGTAAAAATAGTTGTGGAACCACCTACACAACGGCCCATTCCAAGCATCATCTCCTCTGTTGGTTTATTATTATTCCTCTCATAGTTTGATGTCCAGGTTGATGGCCACCAGAGCTTTCTGACTGCCTGGAGCTCAAACCTGTTGAAGCTGTCAGGCCCATAAAAACTTCCGGCCTCAATTAAAGCCACGCGTTTGCCTGTGCCTGAAAGACGGTATGCAAGTAATCCGCCACCAGCCCCTGATCCTACTATTATATAGTCATAATCATTCATTACTTCATTACCTCGAGGTTATAATCATTCATTGCCTGACTGCCCAGTCGTATTTTTATTCTTTCTGTATATCTCCAGGAAAGACCAGTCTTTATTCAGGCCGGATATCCCCTTGCCACCATAATCCATCCAGGCCCATGCACCGATCCCGTCATACCATGGATCAGTATAATCAGAGTAAAAACCCATGATACAAAGAGATCTCACCAAAAGGAAACTGAGACGGGAAGCTGGATCGGTGTGCATTTTTTTAAAAAGCGCTGAAATCTCATCCAGATTAAGATCTGAAAGTTCTTTTCCAAAAAATTTTTTGGGATAATCATGAAAGAGTGCGATTCCGCTTCTTAATTCTTCCTTTCCAGTTTCAGACATATTGCCAAATTCAGAATCAATGTAGTTTACAGTCCCAACAGCAGATGCGCCAGGTTCATCCGGGCCATTTCCGGGTATCATAATATCTGCTATGAGTTTCAAGGTTTCATAATCTTCTGCACTCAGGTAATAAGGAGGGGTTACTTTCATAATATTCACCGGACTTATATAGGGTAACTGGGGATAGTGCTTTTTAATAAAACCTTTGGGCTATTTCCTTCCGCCTGCGCGAATATTTAATATAACCCTATCCTGATTGCGATAAGGTGGATCAGATGAAGGCTGCAAGACTTTACAGATACGGAGAGAAATTACGGTTATCGGATATAGATGTTCCATCTGCAATGAATTCCGGTGATGTAATTATCCGCACGGCAGCAGCCGGGATATGCAGAACAGATATTCACATAATTGATGGTCTGATGAAAGAGAGCATGAATTTTCCGGCCCTGCCATATACACTGGGCCATGAAAACGTAGGCTTTGTGGAGGAGATAAACGGTGATGTCCGGGGCATAAAGGAAGGGGATCCAGTAATACTTCATCCACAGAACTCCTGCGGGTTTTGCAGGGCATGCAGATCCGGAAGGGACATGCTTTGCGATAACGGCTTTTCTCCGGGACTGGATGGCACCGATGGAGGATTCGCGGAATATATCAGAACCGGAAGCAGGAGCCTTGTGAAACTGAAGCAATCAACTGACCTGGTAGGGGCTGCCCCGCTTGCAGATGCGGGAGTAACTGTTTACCATGCGCTGAATAAGGTCATACACGCGATACCACCCGACGGGAATATTGCAGTGATCGGTACCGGAGGGCTGGGACAGATTGCTGTCCAGGTATTAAAATGCCTGACCGAGTGTAATATCATAGCTGTTGACTCTGACGAGAAGAAAATAAGAATTGCAGAGCGCATTGGCGTCAAGGACACAATAAATTCTGCAGGAAAAGATTTTTCCGGTGAACTCTTAAGATTGACAGCAAACATCGGGGCAGATGTAATTTTTGACTTTGTTGGGGATTTTGAAACTCCACAATCCTCAATTAAGGGATTAAGGAGAGGAGGCAAAGGCCCCGATAA
>JAJZOT010000122.1 GCA_021847855.1 Thermoplasmata archaeon
GCTATAGCAGCAGCGATCGCAAATTCAGCATTAACTACCAAAATTAAGTCCCCTCAAAGCCTGATAATTATACATTATATAAAAGTGATTAAAGAAAAAGTTCACAGTACTTATGCTTAAGCGTCAAACGCATTGCTCAACGCATCCAGAATAGATTTATTAGGCAACTGATGATAGTAAATGATGTCGCTGGACAGGGATACCAGGAAATATGTTGAAGCAATGTCCGCCCTAGGTAAGATAGATTTCAATAACGTTCCAGTCGATCAAATTAGAGCGGTAAATCTCCAGATGGCAAGTACTGCCAGAAAAGAAGGAGTTTCTGAAATGAAGGATCATTTCATATCATCGGACAGGAAAGTATGGATGCGGGAATATGTTCCAAAGAAAATTCTTGGGCAGGGAACTATTTTATTCATACATGGCGGGGGTTTTGTCTTTGGTGGGGTTGAGGAATATGACGCTTTTGTACGACACCTGGCAAATGCATCCGGTCTGAGAGTATTTTCACTTGCCTACAGACTGGCGCCTGAATATACTTTTCCTTCTGCACATGAGGACGCAGTTTCTGCGTATTCATGGTTGATTGATCAATCCAGGGCGATTAATGTTAACAAAGATCTTATCTCAGTCATGGGAGACAGCGCGGGAGCAACACTTGCAGTTCATGTGGGATTCACCGGTACGGGACATGGCGAGCATAAGCCAAGGAGTGTTATCCTGTTTTATCCCGCACTGGGTAATATCTCTGCTACAGAATCTTTTAAGAAATATTCAAAAGGTTTCCTTCTTGATGCTGAATTCCTTCAATGGTTTGGAAATGCATACAGAACTCCACAAGCCGCTATAAACGGGACTAGTTATAATTATTTGGAGTATTCAAGCGATAAACTTGCATCATTCCCGGAAACACTTATGGTAACAGCGGAGTATGATCCACTCAGGGATAACGGTGAACTGTTTGCCCATAAACTGATGGAAAGCAATGTTTCTGTTGTCAGTATAAGAGCGAACGGAATGGTACATGGTTTTGTTAATAATTACGAGATAGTCCGAAATGCAGAATACTACATTCAACTCGCCTCAACTTTCGCAAGAAGCACATTAAAGTAAGCAAACAGAATCGTGCAGGCGGTTGAAAGCATGGGATCTTTCTGTGATATTGAACCGGTCGAGTTGATCGGCCAATTCGTCAAGCTTGTCCCAATCCAGATCAAGCATGCAGCCGATCTCTACGAAACAACAAAGAAAATTGATTGGAAATTTCTTCCGACTAATTTTACTTCGCTAGCTGAAATGGAAGCATGGATAAAGGAGAAGATATATGAAAAGGATAAGAAAAAATCCTTTCATTTTACCGTTATGCTTGCAAAAAATGGAAGGATAGTTGGAAGCACAGGATTTATGGACATTATAAAAGAGCACAGAATACTTGAGATTGGAAGCACATGGTACATTCCGGAACTATGGGGAACAGCAACCAATCCGGAGGCAAAATACCTCATGCTGGAATACGCATTTGAAAACCTTAAGGCAATAAGAGTTCAGCTAAAAACTGATTCCATCAATACTCATTCGCAGGCTGCAATCAAAAAGATTGGGGCAGTTTACGAAGGCAGGTTGAGAAACCACAGGATAAGATGGGATCGAACCATCAGAGACACGGTGATGTTTTCCATAATAATTGAAGAATGGCCAACCGTTAAGGCTGGCCTTCGAAAAAGAATTGAAAAATTTTCAGTTTAAAGTTTCTTTGGCATTATGACTTTATCGATAACATGGATAACGCCGTTTGATGCCATTATGTCCGTTGCAGTCACATTAGCTTCGTTTACCGTTACAATTTTCTTGAATGTCCCCTTTTCGGAGAGGTGAACCGACTCACCCTGTAATGTAGCAATATCGGCTGATTTATTTGACTTCAGTGCTTCAAGAACATCCTTAGCAAGGTACTTTCCGCTAACTACATGATATTTCAACAGGTTAGCGAGTTTTTCCTTATCCTGCAGAAGCGAATCCAGTGTGCTCTTTGGCACTGCTTTAAAGGCCTCCTCGGATGGGGCGAATACTGTAAATGGTCCCGCAGAGGAAAGGGCTTCTACCAGCCCAGCTGCCTTGACTGCAGTCACTAATGTACCGAACTTTCCAGATTTCACTGCTACTTCAACTATGTTGTCCATGTATCTATCATCTTAATGAAGATTAAAACAAGATGTCAAAATATTTTTTATATAGTTGATTGAGACAAATTTATTCAAATCGACAGTAATCACTGCAGGCTGCTTATGATGGATCAGAGATCATTGTGGACAGTCTCCAGTAAATAAATGCAAATGAAACCAGGACGAATACCAGCACCAGAATAAGATAGAGTATATTCAGCTTGATTACAACTGTGGCAATCAGCATACTGAGCACGCCGAATGCGTAATATCCCCAGGTGAAAGAACGGACCACTTTTTTCTGACCGATGAAGGCATGCATCAGATATGATATGATGGCGAACAGTATCGCAAGAAGACCTATTACCCCGAATGCAACGGTCTTGCTGGTGATGTCAATATACGAAAGGTAAAAAACCAACACAGATATTATAAGCACCAAAATCGAAGCAATGATCCCGGTCATCTTTCTTGGAGTTACCATCGTTTCGGATGACTTACAAGGCTAAATAGATGTTTATTAATGTTATTTCCAGCTGGATTTTGAGCCTAACACAGCTGACCTAAAGTATCTAATCTAACGAAGGTTATTTTCAGTTTTTTGATTGCATCAGATCCCATCTCTATCAAATACTATTTAGAGAACCACCCCGTCTGAAGTCGGCCTGACATCCAATCCTATTTCTGTTCCATGCCATGAATGCAATGGCATGTCTTAAATAGCAAGGGTTACCACGAAGAGAAAGGGTGTTGGGTTCGGATATATATCAAGCCTTGCAAGAACAGGTAGTGTAGCGATGTCAGGAAGAGATGAAAAAATAATAGCCTCTTAAACGGGGCAAAGGAATGTTTTTCAGACAGCAGCAAGCCATTCCGTCAGGATGAAGAATTAACTAGCTCCTCGGTTTTTGTATATATAAAAAGAAACCATAAAGCTGAAAATAATGGTTAAATTTGGATAATGTAAGAAGTAATTTGTTTCTGATCATAATTTCGATTGGGATTTTGCAAAGTTTATGAGATCAAGCAAAGACATGAACGCTTCACTTGCATCGCTTTCTTTTACCACTATAATTGCATCGGTGTAACTATTCGTGGTCTCTTCGATGTTTATTCCCGTAAAAGCAAGTTTTGAATACAATGACATCAGGAACCCGGGGGTTTCCAGCAGCGAAACTGGAGCTTTGATAATTATTACTGCTAAATCCATCCTCTTATCTATTACGCCTCTTCTCAATGCGTCTGATATTTCAGGGAGATTCCGGTTCTCCACAATAAGGGTTGTGTATTCAGATCCCGTGGAAATATATAAAGCGCCTGAAAGGTTCAGGTCGACCACGTCTCTGAACACTTTCTCATTTCTTTTCACAGGTATAACAATCTTTGCAATAGAAGTAAGAAGGTGCACGCTTGTTTCAGAGAGAACATTGAATACTTTCCCATCCGATCTTCTGGACACTCCACGGTTCCTTTTAAGAGCAGATATTATCGCCTCAATGTTGACCTTTTCACCAAGTTTCGCCTCTATTACAGGAATCAGGTCTCTTGCCACAGCGCTGAGGTTAACATAACCTTTATTGAGAGAGGTTGCAAGAAAAATGTCATTTGTGACAATATTTTTAACGATTCTGTTAATACTCAAATCCATTTTAGTCATTTTAACCAAGCTATGACCAATTATGGTCATAAAGTATTAATAATTTTTCAAAATCAACGCAGTAGAACAAAACAAACTCAGAGGGAATGCTGTAAGTCAGAAGCGAAGTTTCCTGGATGTGTTTGAACTTAAGAGGAAATAGAAATGGATCTGGAATGTTCAGTATGTGGCGGAAAAGTAATAGCACCCGATGATGCATTAAAGGGCGAGATAGTCGGTTGCGAAGACTGCGGATTGGATTATGAGATACAGGAAGTGGTAGCTGGAACCATAACCTTGAAAGCTGCAGAAAATGTAAAAGAGGACTGGGGAGAATAATCAAATTCAGTTTTTACACATTTTGTATTTTTTTAAAAACGGATATCTAGATTTCTATTTTAGAGGTGGTTGTTCTAATTGAAGACTGTAGGTATTATAGGGGCATCTGGATATATCGGCGGCGAACTGTTGCGACTGCTTTTGTCGCATACTGAAGTCCAGGTGAATATGGCAACTTCTCAGCAACATTCGGGCGATTATGTCTTCAGGGTAAATCCAAATCTGAAAGGCTTTACGGATCTGGTTTTTACAAACGATGCTCCGGAAGAGGTTGCGTCAAAAGTGGATATCCTTTTTATGGCAGTCCCACACGGTTCGTCTGTTGAGCATGTACCGAAGATAGCTGAAATGGGCGTGAAGATCATAGACATGAGCGCAGATTTTAGACTAAAAAATCCTGCTGATTATCCGACCTGGTACGGGTGGGAACATCCGGCGCCAGATCTTCTCTCAAAATTTGTATATGGAATGCCGGAACTTCACAGAGAAGAACTGAAATCAACCCATTTCGTTTCTGTACCTGGATGCATAGCGAGTTCATCGATCTACAGCCTTGCACCACTCGCAAAGGCTGGTTTGATAAATGGAGTGGCAATCGTTGACGCCAAGATCGGATCCTCCGGATCAGGAAATAAACCATCGATCTCGACGCATTTCTCCGAGAGATATAATTCAGTTAGGATATACAGCCCATCAGGTCACAGGCACATTGGAGAGATTGAGCAGGAACTCTCCATTGTTTCAGGAATCAAGACAACGGCCACCATGTCGGCGCACTCGATCAACATGGTTCGAGGAATACTGACGACCAGCAGTGTTTTTGTTGACCATGACGTTGGGATGCCAGAACTGTGGAAAGTTTATCGCTCAATGTACGGTAAGGAGCCGTTTGTAAGGTTCATGATGGACCCAAGTGGGCTATATAAATATCCCGATCCCAAACTTGTGGTGGGCTCAAATTTTGTGGACCTCGGATTCGCCATTGATCAGCACGTGAAGAGAGTGGTTGCCATAGGCTCAATAGATAATCTCATTAAAGGTGCGGCCGGGAATGCGATCCAGTCAATGAACATCATGGAAGGTTTCGAAGAACGCGAAGGGTTAATGATGTCCCCAATGAGACTGGTGTAAGACTTGGTAACTGTTTTAAAGATAGGCGGGAGTCTCATGAAATCAGGCATCAGCGAAAACCTGATCAATGACATTTATAGGCGGAAGGACGAGGGATATATAATTGTCCATGGCGGCGGTCCTGCAGTCACAGAACTTTGTGGAAGGCTTGGAATGGATGCCAGATTTGTTACCTCACCAGAGGGAATCAGGAGCAGGTATACAGATGCAGAAACAATGTCTGCCTACCTCATGGCAATGCGTGGCAGCGTCAACGCATCAATTGTCCTGGCCCTCCAGAGAGCAGGGTTGAAGTCCTTCGGTATGTCTGGAATAGACGGGCCGACTATAATGGCGGAGAGAAAGAAAAGGCTTATAACAATAAACGAGAAGGGAAGGAGAATGTTCATTGATGGTGGCTACACGGGCAGGATACTGTCTGTTGACGCAACCATGATACTGCATTTACTCG
>JAJZOT010000123.1 GCA_021847855.1 Thermoplasmata archaeon
TCCACTTTCAGGAAATTTGCTTCCTATGGATTAATGTTTCACATCACTCATGACCCGAATAGAGATTCCTTCTGCCACCTACAATTCCTTGTTTGATTGCAAACCTGATATTTTGAGCCTTTTACGGAGAGATAAGTTCTTATCCATGTAGGTGTGATATCACCTACATTGGCAATAAAGAGGCATAAGAGGGGCAACAGGGTCTATCTCTCCGAATACAGGAACAGGAGGGTGGATGGAAAGGTGAAGAGTGAGTTCATCAGGTACCTTGGCGTTGAGGAGAATGGAGAGATAGCAAAGACACCTGTGAAGGCAATAGATAAGGTATCCGGCACAGGTTCCACGAGAGCAGGTGGCATTGATCTCCTCTGGGCAGCGGCCTGATCCTGAATTTCACCTACATGAACGTTTTCAAGATGATCCTTTTTGACTACCTGAACGGTAAGGGCCTTCCTGAGGGATTCGATGAAGCAACGATCAGGGCTTCTTTCAAGAAAAGCAGATATCTTGGATCTGGCGGCACTGGCATATAACCAGTTCTGTGATGGTGCATGCCAGTGCTCCTGGTACCTCAGAATTTCATTTTATTGAATAACCTAAAAAGTTTGAACTGAGGGAATAAGAACGGAATAATATTATAAGATATTGAAGTATTCAAAATCGATGGCAGATGTCGACTTTTCAAGTAAGATGGACGCTGGAGATTTTAACGTAACCTGGATACATGGTTCCCAAAGAAAGAGGGGTATGAGGGATCCTCCAATACAAGTACACTATTATGATCAACACACGGTAATAATGAGGGAAAGCAAGGATGTCTCATTTGAAGCTCCATTCCTCTACCTTTTTTTTGGTAACAAAAAGGCTTTGCTTGTCGATACGGGTGCAACGGGGGACTCTTCAAAGTTTCCTTTGAGAAGCACTGTGGATGGAATAATGGAAAAGTGGCTTGCAGGAAATCACCATCAGAACTATGAACTTATCATAGTGCATACTCATGGGCACAATGACCATACTTCAGGAGATGTACAATTTGTAGGCAGGCCAAATACAACAATTGTTTCCAAAGATGTTAACTCCGTTAAAGCGTTCTTTGGAATTGGAGAGTGGCCCCAGGGATCCGCAGAGTATGACCTCGGAGGAAGAGTCCTGGATGTTTTTCCGATTCCGGGGCACGATCCCAGATCTATCTCCATCTTTGACAGGTACTCAGGGTTTCTACTTACCAGTGATACAGTATGTCGGGGCAGGTTGTATATTTCTGATTTTCCATCTTTCCTAGCCAGCCTGGAAAGGCTGGTGTCATTCTCCAAAGAAAACCATGTCAAACACATAATGGGTAGCCATGTTGAAATGTCCCGGAAACCAAAGCATGATTACCCTGCGACAGCACGGTTCCAACCGGATGAGCCACAACTTCAGATGTCCGTGGGGCAGCTGGAGACATTAATGAAAGCTGCAGAAGAAGTAAAGAACAAGCCAGGCGCACACAAATTCAATGACTTCATCATCTTTAACGGACCCTGCTATGGGGCAGTGGTAAAGCAGTTGATACGGGGGATCTTCTATAATCTAAAATACAGGCTCAGGAGTTAGCCTGATTCGGGGTCTCATAATTTGCGCGATAATAGTTATTGAAGAATTTTCCAAGAAAGGTTATCGCGAAAGAAAGCCCGGTACCTCCCTAGGCTCCCATGATCCGTCAATGTGCCTAAAATAACCGACTTCGTAGTTCTGCATATTATCTTAAACGCCATGAATGGTCTCATCGGGATCATTATGCTCTAGCCTTCACCAAAAAGATCAAGTTCTCCATGATTCGGGTAATGAACGAGATCCTTCGATCTCTTGTTCAAATCCTGTAAAATCTCGACATCCAAGATTCTCAGATCATTGCCAATACAGGCAAAAACTGTGTTTCAAGTTCGGGACAGGTTGGGCCCATCTACAGCTAGCAGAACCGGATAGGGACAGAATCTGGTTATTGGCAATCTTCTCTCCATGCGGTAACTTAGAACCCATCAGTTGATTGGCGGAAAAAAAGTTACCGCTATGCATATCAGGACTCGCCGAGATATTGTTTGCACCTGTGGAATTGACATCCATGAAGTTAAATTCTATGTTTTCATAAACTGGCCTGGATAGCCCGAGGAGAGTAAAATTTAAGTCAAAGTTAAACGGATGGTCCGGTTTAATGCCATAGAAATCTGGCATTGCCGCGTCGGTGAATGTAAAATCAGTAGGTCATGAAAATAAACGCTTTGCAATATGTTAAAACTCAATATTTTGTAATATAAGCCACTGGAGGAATTTGAACCCCAGAGCTGTTGATTGGCTATGGGAAGCTGTTCAATGAAAAAACCGGAACGAAATAAATACAGGATTCTGTAGGTGGCACATCGAGCGCCATTCAGGTCATGACAGGTGCAGCCTCATCGTTAAACACATGGAGGTGTTTCTTCATGCAGGCATACCCAGTCATATCAGGATAGCCGCCAGAATTATCATGGAGAGGTACCGCAGGAGGGAGACAATGCTTTTTGCCAACAACGCTGAACATACCATTCCGAGGGCAAACCCGATAAGTTCACCCGGCGAGTCCCGATGTCCTGCTGCGTTCTCTTTCCGATCCGGGCTGCGATCCAGTTCCGTTTTAGCTGAACTGTGTATGAGATATAATCCATGTGCACAATCGGACGTAAAAGTATTAGACCTTAATTGGACTGATTCTTTGAGGACTTATGGTTGAAGAAAGAAAGCGTTCTCCAAACGACCAGAGGCCAGTTGTATTCAACCCAACATCGGGAAACTGCAAGGGAGTTGTCGACAACAGGAACAATCAGATAAATCAGAACAATCCAACATACAAACATCCTAAAAGCAGGGAAAGGTGATGCGCATTGTTGCAGTTAGACTCAGTTGAGATAATGTCAAGGATCAGCAAAAAGATTAAAAAAGACGAAAGTTGGTTTCGGATAGATAAGGACAACCCCCCTGATACCGTAGAAAAGGCAAACAATTTTATCGATCTCACAGAAGACATAGAAGGACTGGGGTATGAATATGCTGGCACCTGCACTAGCGAAAACGCGTCTACCCCGAAGGAAGTTAAGGGAAAGATCGAGAGGATAATTCAGAGCGTTCCGGTAAACAAACATTTCAACGTATATTGCAGCTTCCATAAGAAAGAGTTAGAGCCTACAGGTCTGTTTGGCATAGAGTATTGGGGTTTTGCGTTTATTATCGGTACCGATTGGCCGAATGACAAGATTATGATTAGGATGGTTCTTCAGCCAAGCGAGGATAAGCAGCAAATCGACAGTACTGCTAAAAAATATGGTCTTCAATGGTTTGGAGATGTAGACCAGCCCATACCATACAGGATAGTGACTCCAACGAAGAAAACGTTCTTTGATTTTGCAAGGGACACGTTTAATTTCTTCACAGAACTTGGCATAGGTAGGGTTTAGTCTCCGTGACGGATCGGATAAAACACATGCGCTTCCGGATCTGTGTCGTCAAAATCATCAATGCTCCATAAAGGTGATTGATAGGTCCGGTCGCAATGAAAGAACGTCTTAATAGTCCCAATGTCACTGCTTCAGGCTTACTTTCTATGAATTGTGCTGCACTAGATTGTTAACAGAAATCTTTTTGCATCTCTACTGATGTTAGATTCAGTTTACAGGAAAAATGATGAGAGAATACGTTGAGGTGTGGATGTGATGCTCGACCATATGACTCCTGGGGTTGTATATATGGGATTTCTCTCGAATTGCGATGATTCAATACTCAGGTATCAACTTGGCAATGATTTTATTACGAATTCGCTTGAACATGACAAAGGGCTTGAACTGTTGAAACTAATAAACAGAAGCCACGAAGATATTGAGGTCTACAAAAAGTATCTGGGTAAAGGTATTATGAATGATCCTTCTAAGCCATTTTACGTAATTGTCAAAAAAATCAACCCAGAAATAGTGGTTAGCAGCCCCATTAGTATGGAGGAAATCCAGAAGTTTCACAGATATTCGTTTGAGCTGCAAAATGAAGGCGCAACTTTTGTACGCGATAAACTCAGACTCATGAGACTTTTTACGGAAGGCAACATCGTTTCACCTTTGCAGATCACGTATATAGACTTGAACCCCCCAATCCAACTAGCTTCAAGTTTCAGCCTAAACGTTGTTGAGCATGAAAAATACCATTTGGATGAAAGTAAAATCGATATCCTTTCTAAATTTATCGAAGGAAATGCACTTCCATTTAAAGACAAGTCGCTCAATCTTGCCTTTGAAAGTTTTGAGCTTTCTTATGATGTAAGCAACACTGGATTCGCACTTGTTTCATGCATAACGGCTATGGAGTGCTTGCTGGGTGACAAAGGTTCGGGAATATCATGTAAAATTGCAAGAAATATGGCAATTCTTCTGGGTGATGACGGGAAACCCTCAAAAGACATTTTTGATAGAGTCAAGAAACTTTACAAGAAGAGGTCAAGATTTATACATGAAAGGGACAACAGAATCACTATTGATGACGTGAAGGTAGGAAGGAATCTTGTTAGGAGCGCTATAATAAATTGCTTACGAGCTGGCATACCCAAAACTTAACTCAATGGGATACAACGAAGTACGTAATTGGTAGAATTCCGTGCAGGTGGCTCTAGGTGGAGCTGAACCCAGCGAATTTCTGAAACTTTACTCGATGGTATTCAATTTTGTCGAGTTAGATTTCACATTTTACGGAATCCTGGATGCTAAGTGTGTTGCACAACTATCCGTATGTCTTGGTGTTATTTCTCATTATATTGTAATAGAGCACCTTCAGGCGAACTACATGGATCATGTAATCTGTTCTTTCCGCCCTGATGATCTCGCCCATGACTCTCTTGAAGCCTGAGAAATATATCTCTGCAGTCCATCTATTTCTATATCCATAGATATTTTTCCACTGATCCTCTCCCAGCTTCCTGATCTCCCTTATTCTTCTGAATGTTGACGTGCAGGAGATTCCCGGAATTCTAGGAATCTCCTGGAATATCCTCATGTAAGATTCAAGGTATCTGAAAGAAGCATTGAAAACGGCTCTATCCTCGCCAGGATCTCAATGATCTTATCCGGAAGAATAAAGGGTCTTACTCTCTTTCCCCTCTTCTGTTTCTTATGTTCATGCCTGTAATTCTCCATATCCTTCAGATCAAGGATATCCTTCATGCGTCTGACAAACGATTCGTTGTACAGGGGCCATATTTTTTTATTACTGTTCTTTCCATAAACCTTTGGATTGTTGTCTTGCACAAACAACACCCATATTGTTTTCAAGAAGAATTATTGCATTGGTTACGCAACACAGTTGGAAAATAATATTTCTTTATATGTACCCTTTTGGCGACGGTTTTTCACCAGTGTAACCTTCGTCAGGTGGCTTCATTACATTCTCTACCAAGATATTTTCTCAACGCACTAACATTCACTCCAATGGTATCTGCGACATCTATACAACTCACTTCGGGAAATTCAATAAGTAGCTTTCTAGCCTCTACTTCTTTGGTATCGTCATCCTTCTCTGGAACATTACTGAATGTAATCGCCGGTTGATTTTTGTGCATTTTCGCCGGAATAAAATTGACCCCCATCGCCGGTTTAATTTTGACCCCTGTCCATGTCTGGACAGTGGTCTTAGTTGTACGGGCTGGAGGTGTGGAGAAT
>JAJZOT010000124.1 GCA_021847855.1 Thermoplasmata archaeon
ATTTGCGGGGAAAAGTCTCATTAAGAAAAGGAAGTGAAATAATTATATAAAATGTCTTATTAGAATCTATTCAGTATTCATTAACAGTCTATTCTGTCGAATAGCCCGCTGGAAATTGAGTAAACATAAATCATAGTTAATGCTTATTCTAATTTGCACATTTTTGGCCATTGAAAAGTGTCCTGAAAGAACCATTGAATATTTACAACCTGCTACATTTGCTTGAGTTCATAAGTACATACAGTCGGACCCCGCGTTAAAGGTCGTAATTTATATGTTATTTCATGAAATCGAATAACATAAAGGATATAAGCATCGATGTTTATCTTCTATCTGGTGAGTGCATGGTTATGCCGGAGCTTTCTTACTGGGATGTAAGAAAAATAAGAAAAATGATCAAGGATGGTGTCGAAGTACCTCAGATATGCAAGGAGTTCAACATAGATCCTGCCTCCTGGAGAGATGTTTCTCTTAAATATTCCCTGCTCAAGTAAATAAATTACAGAAACCTGATATCAAACTGCGAATAGTCTTCCTGTGAGGTATCAAGCCAGTATATCTTAAATGTAAGAGTCTTTCCACTCAAATTACTGTCATATATATCCATAAAATACAGACCTATGCCTGTGTTCCTGCAGTTGTCAAACCTTATTTTGTGATCCTGGTCAAGATATCCAATTAAATGAAAAGGTCTGTCAAGTATGAATCTCAAAGGCCTTCCCTGATCAACCTGCTTAACCTGCCTGTTCATCTTCCATATTTCATGATTGAAAAGGGCATTTCTGTTAGTAATATATCGGGATTTTACCTCTTCAATTTCATCAAATACCCGGTTATCAGATATCGATCTTAAAAGTTTTATATATTCAGAATGTGCCCAGACAAGTGGGGTGGCAGAGCCTGTCTTTCTTCCGAGGAAAAGATGTTTTTCAGGGATGTCCTCACGATCCCAGACCTGTTCAGGAAGCATTAGCGTATCAGATGCCAGCCTTTCCATTGTCTCCACATATTGTGAGACATCATGCCCGGCTGCGAGTTCGTAATGTGCCCTTTCTCCAGTGAGCAACGGCCAGCCCCTTCCAACTCCAGTTCCCTGGAAACCCGATCCATCGGCATTCTGTCCGTATCCATCCTCATTATACCTATGCCAGACAGGGCCATATGGGGTATTTGTTTTCAGGATTCTATCAACTGCCTCAACGCTTTTTAGAATTAATGGGTCATTAGCACTCCTTATACCATATCGCACAAGGAGAAGGAATCCGGTGCTTACAATGTAATTGGCAGGAAATGTATTTGGTTTATCTGGCGAGACATTCTTGATCAACAGAAGTTTCCCATCAAGATGCTCGTCTGGATCCGGTGAATCAAAATCTGCAGGGTTTATCCGGACGTAATGCTCCTTTATATCAGGACAGATCTGGCTGTCCCTCGTTACAGTCCACTTCTCAATATTTCTTTCAAGGAAATCTGCAAATGACAGAAATAGATCCCTTAAGTCAAAACGGTTGTCAATTTCCGCAAAATAGGCTGCACATACAAGTCCGGCGATATTAGCAGCGATCGTGGCCGGCGAATAACCTGAATTCTCCTCCCACCTGTCCTGCTGAGTAACCGGTCCAGTCTTGATCAAAAATGAAACTGCCTTGTATACCAGAGGTCTTGCATCGAATAATTTTAGTGCATTAAGTTTCGAAAGCTGATAGGCAAGTATTATCGGGTAAGCGGTCTGGTCCAGCTGGACTGCATTCCAGTACGGTTCACCGTTTACCCAGAAGTTCTGGGGAAAACTTCCATCCTCACGCTGATTAGCGCTAAGATAGATCAGGGACCTCAGAGGTGTTTCATGATCGCCTGCTGCCAGGAGCCCGGTTGCTGCGTTTACAAGATCGCGGCTCCATACCAGGTGATACCCGCCTTTGTTGCTGTCATCAGAAAGCTCCCCCCATGGTATCGATAACGAAGCAATGATCCCGCCATCATGGGTCTTGTCTTCATGAGACATTATGAGACTGTATGACATCCTGTAAAGATTCCCGCCATCCTTAGACTGTTTTCCGAGATCCAATATGGATTCCAGTTTCCTTTTCCAGGATGATGTGAACCTTTCAAGGTGAAAATCAAATGGGACGGATAGAGATTGATATAACCTCGATAACGCCGTTGGCTGGCTATTACCGAATGATAATATTATGTTTGTCCCGCTGTCATGTTGCAAAAGAAGCTTAGCTGTGAATGCAATATTCCCGGAGGAGGCATTATCAAATTCCCTGCTCAAATTGAATGTCTCCTTTAGATCTGTAAAGCCATCACTTCTACCTACATATCCAACTGAGGCCTTAACAAACTGGCTGCTCGCCTTGACAGCCATGTATGTCCCGTTTCTTTCAGCGATGAATATCCTGTCAAAGTTCCTGTGCAGGATGTAACCATGATTGTTCTTACCCTCCCCGTCTATATGTGGATAAATTGTGAAATAACTTGAGATTGAATCGTTCCAGTTCTCTCCATGCTGTATCTTGACATTAATGATTACTGATGGTGCATAATTGTCTGTGATGATTTCCTTAATTAGTGTAAATCTCCTATTTGGGTCCTCAGAAATTATCCTGTAAGAAGGCGAGAATTCTGTTATTCTTTCGATTCTATGGTTCAGGGAGGATTCGTCTATGAAGAAAGTTGAGCCGTCTGTGAATGAAAAGATTAATTCACGTATCTGTGGTTTGTCAACATGAGGATAATAAACCTCGGTAAGGATGCCGTTCCAGATAGAAAACCAGACACGGGATGATGATCTGTATGCAGTTCCAATCCCGTCCTTGTCACCCCTCGCCCATCTTGGATCAATACCTGGAGAACCCAACGCCTCGGCGCCGGTTTTTAACACGAAGCCCTAATTGGTAAGAGATATTTAAGTTCACTTGAATTATAATCTGAGTCGATAGAATAAATTCGTCTGAAAGATCAACTCAAAGATTAAATCTAATAGATTCTCATTACTATTTACCTGCAGAGACCGTTTTCTTTTCAGCTACTGAGTCAAATAGTGTTGTTATTTCCTCTATAGACTTTCCCTTGGTTTCAGGCATAAATTTGTAAAATATAATCACAGAAAGTACCGATAGGATTGCAAAAACGATAAGTGAACCTGCAATATGAATTGAGTCATCCATATAAGGGAATATTTCAATTATAGCAAAGTTTGACATCCAGTCAATAAAAGCGATCAAAGAAGCAAGTGTTCCCCTATATTCCGTTGGAAAGTATTCGCCCTGAATTATCCAACCAGTGCCACCTACACCAAATGCAAAAAATACGATAAAGATTGAAATTGCGACAAGCATACCAACATCCTGTCCCGCGAATCTTAGGATCGCACCTATAAAGCCAAATAGAGCCATACCCCCGTAACCTATAAGAGCGAGCTTTTTTCTTCCAACACTGTCAATCAGCTTGAAACCAATATAAGTAGCTGCAACGTTTACAATTGCAAATATTGATGCAGCTTCAACAACGAAAATTTCTGAATAAACAGGGCTAGTACTTGCAGCAATCAGATGTAGTTTACTGATTATGATTGGACCATAGTAAAATGGAATATTGATACCGGTAATCTGCTGAAAAACCATAAACAACCCGACGATCATAAAAGCTCTTTTAACGCCAGGTGTCATTATCCTCTTTTTTGTTTTGTTAACCGGATATTCTTTAATCAGTTCCTCTTTGCTGGTCTCTATGCCAAGCGTCTTAAATGATTTCACCGCTGCCTCATATTTTCCCTTGGACACGAGCCATCTTGGAGACTCCGGCATAACAAACCTGAATGCGAGCCCAATAACTGCGGGGATCGCTGCAAATCCTAGAAGCAATCTCCAATCGATCGTAAATGCACTTGAAGGAATGCCATAAAGAACAGCAAGACCTATAATATAAGCGCCGAGAATACCAACTGTTATCATCCACTGTTGCAGTATGCCCAGACTCCCCCTTTTATTTTTTGGCGCCCATTCTGCGATGTATGAAGTGGCAATTGCTGAGTCAGCACCAACTGCTATGCCAATTATTGTCCTAGAAATCAGAAGCATCAAAAGATTAACGCTTATAGCTGAAAAAAAAGCACCAACAGTATAAAGAAATGCATCGAAAATGAGCATATATTTTCTGCCATATTTGTCTATAAGGGATGCTGCGATCAATGCTCCTGCAGCCGCACCCAGTGAAACCCCAGAAAACAGATACCCAGTAATGAATGGATTTGTAGATGCAGAAATGAAGGACTTTGGAAGAAATTCTTCAACAATTGCTATATTTGTTGTATCATAACCAAATAGGAAACCACCTACCGTTGCTAGTAGAGTCAGTAACCAATAAAACCTGCTTGTTTTGGTGTTGTCTAATCGATCCAAAATATTAGTTCCTGAGTTATTCTCCATAGGATTTCCCTTTGTTCATGAGCGTGATCTATTTAATTGTACCTATTTTATAAATTTATTCATTGTCAATATATTTTCAATTAATTGTCCCAAACAGTATAACAGATCCTAAATCTTTCACTTTTCAAAATAGTAATATCCTTTTCATTAACCTTCCAACCGCATGGAAATAGTTTATAGCATCCTTTTAATACTACATTAATGCCGAATAAAGATGAAAACATGAAGCCAACCCTGGCGAGGAGATTTTTCAGGCTTCCGGTCCTGACTATAATAGGAATTGGCGTATTCGTGATATTCCTTATAATAGCAATTGCCGATGGAATTGTAGCAGCTGCTTATGAATTCAGCCACGCTTTTGACAGATTCTTTGCTGTCTATTTCTATATTCCGGTTGGCTCACTTGTTCTGATAATTCTTGGCGTTATATTACATTATAATTCGAGGAAGAAGAAATCGATGAAGACAGAAGCAAAGGAAGAGGTATCTAAGACGACACCTGAACAGGAGCCTGCTCCTGATATAAAAGAGGAAACTCCTGTTGAAGAGCCCAAGACGCAGGATGCTGCGGATCAGCAGAAAGAGTAAACATTTATTTGAGTGGTTCACCGCAGGAAGGACAGAATTTCATTCCGGGTTTGACAGGTTCGCCACACGAAGGACATGTTTTTTCTGATTTCGTAGCTGGAGGATATTGCTTGGACACCTGCATCGAAGTGCTTGTTGAATCACCTTCTATTATGTCCTCGTCCTTTTGTCTTGGAGGAGCGGGTGATTGATTGTTTTGGCCTGGTTTCCCGTAATAAGCAACGCCAACGTTTGTAGTACCTGACTTGGCTCTTGCCATCTCCACACGCTTTCTGTAGATTTCGTCCTGTTCCCGCTTTATTCTCTCCTCTTCCTGTCTCTTGGAATCGGCGATCCACTTACGAATCTCCGTTTCCCACTTTGATGGATCGGGCAGCAGGAATCTTGCCTTCAGGACATCCTTTTGACTCTGGTACTCAACGGTCAGAACCTTCTTCGTGAACACCTTTATCTTGGGAACCGCGCTCGAAATGTTTGAAATTTCATGTAACTGAACATCAAGTACGACCTGTGGCGGAGTGGCGTGAATAAGGCCACGCTTTCCCTTCTTCTCAAAGACTAGTCTCTTATCAGAAAGATAAAGCATGCCGTCATAATATTCGTTCTCTGCATAGCCGTATGAAGCTTCCTCTTTTAGTATCTCATGTTCCCCAACCTGATAGACTGGCATTAGACAGCGAATTTAGCCT
>JAJZOT010000125.1 GCA_021847855.1 Thermoplasmata archaeon
ACACCGGATTGAGGAAAGCAACGGTTCTCCAGGCCATACTGTTTGCTGTCTTCTATCTCTCGGTTCCCATAATGGAGCCCGGGTCCTACCCTGGCATTTATCTCCCCATCTTCATATTTGATACATTTGGTATTGGTCTTGTCTACGGTGCTTTATATTACGTCAGAAAAAATATTTACCTCAGTGCCTCACTTCATCTTACACTTTATGCACTATCTCCGATTGTTCCAGCTGGCTTGGGATTCATTCCGTATACCCTTACGGAAGTCTAAACTGGTGATGATCCTCTCCCGGATTTCGCAGAGATCTACCACTTCAAAGATTGCTGCCGAAATTACTTGGGCTCGGATTCTCACTCTAAATGTTGAACTTTGAATCTAATATGACTGTTGGATTTTCCACGACCAGAGACAGTTACAGGTACATGGGCAAGACTATTCACAAAACTTGCTTCAGATGAAACCACAAGGTGTGAAATACAGCAATAATCATCAGAAATTACTGAATAAGCAGGTCCCTGATGAACTGAGGAACCGGTATTTTATTTCCATCCTTCATGGAAACTGCTACAGAAATTCCGTGACAGTAAATTTCGCCATCACTTTCTGATATGATTTCATGATCAAAAGTGAAGCTTGTTTTGCCGACCTTTACAATTCTTGTTCTTAATATTACATCCTCGAAAAGATGAAGAGGCTTGAAAAAATCGATTTCAATATGAGCGATAACGAAATCTATGGAATCAACACTGTAACTTTCTGAATTCAACCGAAACAGACCGATCCGACCTATTTCAAAATAACTCAAGAAAACAGCATTGTTGACATGGCCGAGACTGTCAATGTCGCGATATCTCAACTGCAACTTTATTTCATGTACTTTATTGGTCATCCACCAGAAAGGACCTTAAATAACTAAAGAATTGTGTTTTCTTTGTTAAAATTTCTTCTCTTTTCAGTCCGGGAATATTGTGAAGTGTTGAACCAGATATGAGATCGTGGTATTTCCTGGATGAAGATGCAACTGATCTCTCTGCATTACCTGAAAAAAGTATATCCGTTGGTATCTCTACACGGGAAAGTTTATTGGAGATCCCTGAACAGAAATACGGGTTCAGCAGTATTATTCTCGAAATATTGCGATTCATAAAGTAGATCGATATTGCAAGCCCGGACAGTTCTTCAAGTGCCACTATTGCAACATCAACTGCTTTTTTAAGTGGATCCAGCCCGGAATTTATCCTGTTGAGAACAACATATAACTGGTCAAACTGAAATTTTCCTATCTGTTCGATTTCAGAAGAGGAAACAGTGCAGGTAACAACCTTATAACCCCATTCCTCCATCTTATCACCGAACCTGATTCTTTGGATCTGGGGGGCATATTTCTCTGGTTCCAGGACCAGAACGATTCGGTTATTCTGTATATCTGCAGTTCCGGAGAACATAAAGCCATCACTTTCTATACCAGATTCAAACATGTAATGCAGTATGGTTATGGCATAACAAATTTTTAACGTTTGTTTGCAATCATTGTTCGATACTTTATGATAGATAAAATCTCTTCACTGGACATTCATGCTTTCATAAACATAAATATGGAGAAACTCAGGGGGTCTTTCATAAAAAAAATATATCAGATATCTCCAAAGGTATTTCTCTTCAATCTTTATGGACAGGGGGAGGGGAAATTTCCCCTCTATGTAGACCTGGCGAGGGTTATGGCATTTTACGATCCTGAACGACCAGAGACTCCTTCCCAGATCTCCCTAATTTTAAGGAAAACTCTGTCGGAAAGGAGAATAGTGAATGTTGATCAGCTGAATTTTGACAGGGTTGTGAAACTCACCATGCATACAGGGCAGGAGATAATATTCGAACTTTTCAGAGAGGGAAATCTTATTGTCACCAATTCTGGAATAATAGAGTTTGTACTGAGCCCAAGGGAGTGGAAAAACAGGAAGCTGAAAGTCGGCGAAGTCTATTTACCCCCATCACAGAATGACCCGTCAAATATGTCACAGGAAGAGGTCTGGAATGTCATAAATCAGAGCAAGGCATCTCTTGTTCAGACTCTTGCCACAAGAATGAACCTTGGAGGTGAATACTCTGAAGAACTTATATTCCGACTGGGGATGGATAAGAACGCGGTACCTCCTTTTCCAAGAGAACAGACGGACCAGATCCTGGAAGGGATCAGATCGCTCATGGCGGAAAGCACATTGAACAATTCATATATTTACACGGAGAAACGCCTCTTTTCACCCATTAAAATGAAAAGCATCCAGCAGGAAGAACCCATGATTTTCGAAGATTTCAACAAAGGGATCACTCATTATATTTCTAATTTCAAGCCGCCTGAAAAAGAAAAGAGTCCTTTGGAGAGGAGGATTGAATCGCAGCAGAAGAGCATCGAAGAATTCAGGAAAATAATGGAAGAGGAGAATAACAAAGGAACGGTTATAATATCGAACATGCCGCTTATGAATAACCTTCTTGGAAAGATCAGGCGTTATGAAAAAGAGAAAAGTCTGAAGTTCCCATTGAAGATTGAAGGAATGGAAATTGATCTTTCGGATCCGGCAAAAAAGATGGTTAAACTTGAACTGCAGGGAGAATCCGTTGAGATATTCTATAACAAATCACCAGGAGAGAATTCCAGTTACCACTTTGACAGATCAAAGGAATACCGATCAAAGATCGAGGGTGCACTTACTGCGATTCAGGAAACTAAAAAAATGCTGAATGTGAAGAAGGTAGAGAAAAAAAAGGCCAGGAGCAGGCAATGGTTTGAAGTTTATCACTGGTTCATCACATCCGACGGTTTCCTCGTAATAGGGGGGAAAGATGCCAAATCAAACGAGAAAGTAGTAAAAAAACACATGGGTGACAGTGACTTCTATGTCCATGCAGATATACATGGCGCACCAAGTACCATAGTGAAAGCCGAAAATGGTGTTAAACCCACTGAAAAGTCTCTTTGGGAGGCATGTGCGTTTGCGTTGAGTTTCTCACGTGCATGGGCTGCAGGAATGAGAACCGGTTCTGCGTACTGGGTGACCCCAATACAGGTCAGCAAAACACCTGAATCTGGAGAATACATATCTACAGGATCATGGGTTATACGGGGAAAAAGAAATTACATGTTCAATCTACCGCTGGATCTGGAGATTTCAACCATAAACTACAAAGGGATTGATATACCGGTGATAGAACCAACTGGAGTTTTGGTAAAAGAGGAGGGTAAGAAAATTGTGAGAATTATTCCGGGGGATGTTAAAAGGAATGTTATAGCAAAGGAAATCTCTAAAATAATTGGAATTGGAGTGGATGAGATTGAAACAATACTTCCACCAGGTTCTTCGCAGATAGTGAGTCAATAACCTATTTTATAAGACGTTTCAAATCCTCTATTGAGCTCACATCCCCGGGATCAACCTCTCTGCTTAAAGCTGTTTCAAAGGACATGTAATCACCGAAATGGATCAGATAGAACATTTTTTCAATATCATCCGTACCCAAAGGGTGCACCATAAAGAACTGGGTTGATGTGACCTTCTCGGTCGCCTGGATCCTTTTGCTGATTTTTTCGGTTGAACCGCCAAAAGTAATGAAGAAAAAATCGTCCTTGAGGTAGGTATCCCTCAGAGACATTGTATCATTATGGTTTAACTCGGGAAAATAGTTGCTTATTGCCAGTAATTTTGAGTTCTCGTTAAACTGGGTCTTCCATCTGTAAGCCACATACCTGAACGGAGAGAATCCGAAAATGGCCGGAATTTTCCTTTCGAGGGCAATACGTTTACCCAGTTCAATCGCTTCCTCGTGGTGGTTATCGACTGCACCCAGTAATTCGGAAAGCCTTTCTCTTCTTTCAGGAACCATGTGCAGGAATGTGTTCAGCAGCGGCATAATCATGTAGCCGAGCGCCGACCTAGGCTGCAGTCCAGAAGGTATTATGATGGTATTTTCAGACATTTGTGAAAGCTTACCTCCACCTGTCACAATGAAAACATGTGCACCTTTTTTCAACGCTTCACTGGTGCAAGAAATGGTCTCCTCTGTATTGCCAGAATAACTTATTCCAATAAATATGGTATCCTTATCCACAAACTCTGGAATGTTGTAATCATCCAGGCATATTACTGGTTTAATATGATAGAGTTCCGAAAAAAGTTTTCCAACGATTCCCGAACCTCCCATACCTGCAATCACTATATTGTTGAAGTGTTCCGGAACCTTGAAAAAATCCCCTATAAGAACCTGTTCCTTCAGCGTTTTCAGTTCATCTAAAAAATCCATTCAGACCTTATCTCCTAATAAAATCAGAAAGGATGAATCACTACAAGGTATCCAAAAACTGTTGTAACTACCGCCGATAGAGTAAGGGCATACTTTATTTTCGCATCAGTATCCATGGGATTTGATTTCTTGGAAGTATAAATTGTTTGTCCACGCTTAATCATATGATTTTATGAGTTAAGAGTTACGAAACCCGTTAATTTTGCCCTGAAAATCGGTCTACCCACATATTCTATCCGATCACCAAAACATATATACTTTCCAATGTATTTCCGTCCTAAGGAATAAACAGGATTTAGTTTAAATAAATCTTGAGTATTAACGCACAGAAATAAGAATAATAGGTGAAGATAAATGGCACAACAGAAACCACACGTAAACTTGGTAACAATAGGGCATGTCGATCATGGAAAGTCAACACTTGTAGGTAGACTTCTCTTTGAGCATGGAGAAATTCCAGCCCATATTATAGACGAATTCAAGAAACAGGCAGAAGAAAAAGGAAAGGCAACCTTTGAGTTCGCATGGGTTATGGACCGATTCAAGGAAGAGAGGGAGAGAGGAGTTACAATTGATCTGGCTCACAGGAAATTTGAGACCGACAAATACTACTTTACTCTCATAGATGCACCAGGACACAGGGACTTCGTAAAAAACATGATTACAGGTACCAGTCAGGCTGATGCTGCCATGCTTGTTGTATCGGCAAGAGACGGAGACGGTGTAATGGCACAGACAAGAGAGCATGCTTTCCTTTCAAGGACACTTGGCGTACAGCAGATAATCATACTCATAAACAAGATGGATGCCACACAGCCTCCATACAGCCAGGAGAGATATGAGGCAGTGAAGAAAGATGTTGAAAAACTTCTTGGTTCAATAGGATACAAGAACGTCCCAATAATACCAATAAGTGGGTATAAGGGCGACAACATACTTAAAAAGTCAGAAAACCTCAAATGGTACAGCGGACCAACACTCCTCCAGGCACTTGATGAGCTAAAAACACCTGAAAAACCGACAAACAAGGCTCTCAGGATTCCTGTTCAGGACGTTTATTCAATAACAGGTATTGGAACAGTACCGGTTGGTAGAGTTGAAACCGGAGTTGTTAAGGTTGGAGACAAAGTAATATTCCTTCCTGCGGACAAACAGGGTGAAGTTAAAACGATTGAAATGCACCACGAAAACATGCCGTCTGCAGAACCAGGTGACAATATTGGTTTCAACGTAAGAGGAATCGCCAAGAACGACATAAAGAGGGGAGATGTATGCGGGCCTGTCAGCTCACCGCCAACAGTTGCCAAATCATTCACTGCCCAGATAGTTGTTCTTAACCACCCAAGTGTGATAGCACCAGGTTACAAACCTGTATTCCATGTTCACACAACACAGATTGCCTGCAGA
>JAJZOT010000126.1 GCA_021847855.1 Thermoplasmata archaeon
TTTGCAACGGAAAATCCAAAGGTTAAGAACCCAAAAATACTTAGGTGAGGAAATGAAAGTTATCGACGCATCCAATTCAATATACGGGAGGCTCTCTGCCCATGTTGCGAAGCAGCTTCTCGAGGGGGAATCCATCAAGATTATAAACGCGGACAAATGCGTTATTACAGGTACAAAGGAGTTCATAATAAAGGATTTCGAGGAAAGAAGGGATATAGGAAGCGTCCGTAAGGGACCATATTATCCAAGAACCCCAGACCAGATACTCAGGAGATCGATCAAGAATATGCTTCCGTCAAAGAAGACTCACGGGAAGGACGCACTTGCCAGATGCCTGGTTTATTGCGGTGTCCCGGCGGACCTGAAGGATGCCCAGGTCGAGATCGTGGAAAAAGCAAAAAACAAGAGGCTAAGCAATTTTATGACGCTTTCGGAAATTTCGGAGCGGTTAGGGTATAAGGTGAAACTTTGAAAACACAGACAATACTTACATCTGGAAAGAGAAAAACTGCGGTAGCAACAGCAGCCACAAAGAAAGGCAAGGGAATTATTACAATCAACGGCTATCCGATAGAGTTCCACCCCGTCCAGATTTTAAGAGAGAAAATATTCGAGCCAGTGCAGCTGGTTGGAGACAAGATAAATGAAGTCAATATCGAAGTACAGGTTCATGGGGGTGGAACCACAGGACAGGCTGACGCTGCAAGGACAGCTATTGCCAAGGGAATAGTAGAATACTTTGGCGATGACAAGATAGAAGAAATGTTCAGGCAATACGACAGGACCCTCCTCGTAAACGATATAAGAAGAAAGCTTCCTAAGAAGCCTCAGGGTTCTGGAGCAAGAGCGAAGAGGCAGAAGTCGTACAGGTGATGATATGATAATTCCGGTAAGATGTTTTAGTTGTGGCAAAGTCATAGGTTCGGATTACAAGAAATTCTCCGAGAAGGTGCAGAAAATCAGGAACGAAGGCAGGGAACCAAAACCGGAGGAGATCCAGAAAATCCTAGACGATCTTCACCTGACCAGATACTGCTGCAGAAGAATGATTATTTCTCACATTGACCTTATCGATGAAATAATCCCTTTCTCTTAAGCGAGAAGCATATCTGGGACCGTGGGGTAGCCTGGTATCCTACCAGCTTGGGGTGTTGGTAACCTGAGTTCAAATCTCAGCGGTCCCATCAAGTTCAAGGCCGGTCCTATGCACAACTGTAAAGATTGCAAGCCATCTTCTAGAAAAGATCGAGGATATAATTCGTGATAATTTCCAATATGCATATCGCAGCCGCTCCGAATTCATCATTGAGGCGATGCGGAAAAGATCAAACCCTCGAAAACCACAATAGAACCTCATGCACAGCAACCGGGTAACTGTCTAAAATCAAGCTGGGATATCCTGCCTCAGGAGTTGTTCTGCGAGGAGCTTTCGAATAACAACTTCAATGTTGTTAACTTGAAAGTCAAACTTATTGTCGTAAAGTTCTGAAAGACATTCTTTGCCTATTCCTATGGTTGTCTTGGTTGACACATACAATATGTAAACTATAAGTGATATATATTATTTATGGTAACTGTAATATTCACTTACAGATTGTAAGGTTACGTTAACTTCACTTGATTTGAGGTTCTCTAAATCAATTATTTCGAAGCTCTACAGCGAGGGGAGCTGTCTTAAGACGACCTTACAGGACATAGTCAAAAACCTGTACTCGCTTGATAAATTACTAACTTCCCTGAGCAATGACGGACTAATTAATATTGACGTAAAGGCGTTTGGGAAGAACATTCAGGAAATTTCTCTCACACATAAAGGTCGCATCGTTGCAGAAAATCTTATCCATCTGGAAGAAAATAGGATCGCGATACCTGAAGGGTTGGTCTCCGAGATAGAGAAGATAATCAAGAGAGACAAGTCACATTCATCTGTTGAGGAATACGTTAATGAAGCCGTCAGGAAAGTTGTTGATAAGTGGAAGAGGGATCATGCGGTGGGGTAAAGTGATGAGAGTTTGACAATTTTGAGATGCCACAGCATACAAGTTCCAATTGACGATGATTTGCACCCCATGAGAGTCATTGATCTTGATGAGCCTCTAATGAAATCTTTTCTGGATGGTTCTTCCCAGATTTCATTGATTAGAGCCGATTGTTTCATTGTATATGAAAAAATTACTGCTATCATGGAGTCAAAATCAAGTTATCCTGAGAGAGCCATTCCACAGCTGAAGAGTACATATGAGAAGATCACGTCAGACTGGGTCCGGTTCGTTGAATTATGTGGGCTTGATACTGCTACCCCTAAGCCTGGCTATCTATATTTTTGTTCGGAAAATGGTCTTGGCGGCACTAGATTTGAGCGGGATACTCAGGGGTTTCTGAGAGAAAAAAGTAGGATTGGAAGGAATAGAGGTTCGGTGCAAAAGATAAACAACATTCCAATAAGAGTATATACAAAACAATTATTACGAAATTCATATAACTTGCAAGGAGTGCATTGAATGCCAATTTCAGTATGGTTGAATAGAAACATAAGCGGTTTAAATGAGGAAAGGTGGCCCTCTTTTATCTCAGACGTACAGGAAATTTTCTCAAGCACTTTCAAGTTCTCAATCATGAATTACGAATTATGGAACAAAAGTTTCTTTGAAGATTCCGGTGGAGACCTTGTTGTTTCGACTGAAAAATTCAATGAGGAGAATACATTCTCAAATTTTATAAGCAGAGCATTAAAAGAGAAATTGATATTGAAGATTACCGGTAAGATGGAAAACCCTGTCACCGACGAAGCTTTTGCCGTGTTTTTTCTTGACTCTGATGATAGATGGGATATGCCTCATGTTTTCTTTGACACTGGCCCTAGCTCTAAACCACTAACGGACATTTTATGGGATTTGCCCATATGGGCTAGAAACGACTTTGTAATGGCAATTAACGATAGTTTTCATCAAATTACTGTTGATGCATTCGGCAGATCTTCAAGGGTAGTTGATACTATTGCTATAGCTAAAGACTTTCCAGATAGCGAGACAATGAGGGAACCAGGAGTCATTTTATACTACCTCTCTGGGAAAGAAACCCGTTTTCTCATCAATCTAATCAAACAATATGGGGCAGAAAGCTTGGAAAATGGAAAGAAGATATCAGTTGTCAACATTAATACAATTTCGAAAGAGTTGTATGCAGATCCCTTTTTTGAGAAGATATGGAAGCGGAGTTCTAAAAGTGTTAAGGCAATCCCAGGAGGCAGTTTGACACTGTTATCTGAAACTGTGGATGGAATACCAAATTTGCTGAATGGACTCCAATCAGAAATAATAGCACCGTTTGTGGACCAGATTCCGCTGGACCTATACAACAACATAATGATGAAAGTAAAGGCAAAAATAAAATTAGATTGAGCCGACTCACTTTACAACCTTACTATTGAAGGCTCTCTTCCACCGTGACATCAATCTTCTCCTGAATCTTTCCAAGAAGTCCTTCGATTTTGCCGTTCGCCTCTTCAAGGTTCGCAGATTCCTTGACTATTCCCGCGCACTTCACGATTCCTTTCATCAGTCCAATTGTAGAACTCAATGTCGAATTTGTTCATGGAATTCAACAACAGCACTCCGGATTCATAAGGCTTTTGCAGCGGTTTTAAAATGAGCAAGTGGTTCTAAATACGGGGGTTTTGCTATGTTGTATTAATTTGCATCGTTCGAATGGTATTCCATGCGGATCATGAAAAGATTTATCTAAATCGTAACCGTAAGCTCTGCATGAGAAACTCTCGGGGCAATTACTGTTTTCAGGGTTTTAGGGTAGTATTTGGGATTGGGAAACGCACTTCAACCACCGATGAAAGGGAACGTTAAGAGGTGAAAATTTGTTGAGCACCAAAACAGAAAATCGCAGTGAGGCAAATTGACAGATCTGCAGGCAACACAGAGCCAGCTATCCTTCATAAGCAAGTTGAGGAATGCCTCTCCCGAGAGGGATGAGATCTTCCAGAAATTCGTGAAGGAAAAGGGGAAGTCCGATGCACCTGAACTGACAATACAGGAAGCATCCGCACTGATCGACGAGATGAAGAAGGTGAAGTTTTCCGGATCCGATATGGGAACCTCCGGAGAAGAGGTGTTCGCGACTGGAAAGCAGATAACCTTCCTCGCGAGGCTCCAGGACACTGACGAGCGAAAGAACGCAGCCGGGAAATACCTCGACGAGAGCAGGAAATACTCCATCAACGCACTCTCCATGCAGGAAGCTTCGGAGCTGATAGACATCCTTTCAGGAATGGAGGGCGTTGACCGCGGAGACCCCACGGATTCTCCGGCGACAAGAAAGCAGCTGCAATTCATAAAGAAACTTCAGGGGATTGACAAGAGGATGGACATCACCTCAGGATACCTGAAGGAACTGAAGAAAACGGATTTATCAGAACTGACAAGGAAGGAAGCCAGCACGCTTATCGACAGGTTTAAGGTGTGAAAAAAATGAATGCGGCAAATAACCACAAAAGGCGGGGAACATGAAGATAAGCGAAGCCCATTCGAAACCGGATAATGGAAACATGCCAGTAATGCATTTACCGTCAAAGAACGGTGTGTTGTAAATGTTAGACGCTCTTGATCAGTTGGACTATAAAGTTAGGCTTTCCCTGGTTCCAGGCACAAAACTTTCAGAGGCATCCAGGGCTTTCTCAATAAAATCGGAAGTCGGTATGTATGTAGATGGGGATTCCACAGAGATTGATCTCTTTTTTCAGGGCGCTGCAGAACAGAGTCGCGAACTGAGGATATTCCTTCAACAGTTCGACGCAGTGGAGAAGAACGGGGTATGGCGAGTGAAGAGAACGATAGAGAAATCCCAGGCTTACTTCAGGACGGTCAAATCGATACTGGAAGTCCCCTCTGCGGTTCTTGTAAGTTCCTGGATCTCAGATGGCGTTCACAGGATGGAATTCATCTTCCACAGAAGCGACGCAGTCAAGGTATCAGATATCATGTTGAAACAACTGCCTGATGTCGGCAACGCATCCATTGAATACTTTGGCCCTAGCGGAGGATTACGGAACATCCTGTCCAGCATCGATGCGAGAACCCCGATATCGGTGATGGACCTGGAACTCACCCCTCCGGAGGATGAACTGACGCCCATACGCAACCCTGTTGGCGATTCATGGACGAGGATGTTAAAGATGTCGTCCGGTTCAAAGTACATTCAGGCGGTATATTTCACATCACGAAAGCCGAGGGAATCGAAAGGAATAACCACAATAGTTGAGGGCGAGGTATATGAGGCAGCGACTGAAAACGCTTATGTTTCATACATAAACAGGAAGATGAATACCGAGAGAATATTTTCCCTCATACGATTTCACGAGTTCAGCAAACCAAGTTTCTCCGGATACATGCTCCTGCCAACATTTTTCGTAAACGAATTCCTTCACATAGTTGCCTCGTCTGCAGGTGATATGAAGGAGTGGAGGCCAGTGATCAAGTCTCTTATGAGCTACAGGGAATGGATGTCATCGCTCGAAGAGGTGGAAAAATGAAAATAAGTGAAGTTCATGCAAAGCTGGACAGAAGATGCGTTATTGCAATCAGGCAGCACACCGGAATATTTGGACTGCTTGCAAGGATGGATCAGAGGATACCTGCATACACTTTCACTGAAGATGACAAGACGTTCATACAGCTATTCTTCCCCA
>JAJZOT010000127.1 GCA_021847855.1 Thermoplasmata archaeon
TCAACTGGAGCCTCGCCATGTATTTTCTGAACAGGTAGATCATCATAACCAGTACAACCATTACAAAAGCTATGAAGAATATAGTCTCAAACAGGTATGCAAGAATGTATGAAATATAATGCCCCAGAGGGGAGAAGAACTGGGCAATGTGAGTCAGTACGTTCATCTGTCAACCTCCCCGAACACCAGGTCAATTGTACCGGAGATTGCAACCAGATCGGCAACCATCGTATCCTTCGCCAGTACGGGAAGGACTGAAAGGTTCTTGAAAGATGGGCTCCTCACGTGCAGTCTGTAAGGTTTCACACCTCCATCTCCAACCAGGTATACACCGAATTCCCCCTTGGGAGATTCCGTCCTGGCAAAATATTCACCCTCTCCCCGTAGCCTTATCATGAGAGATTTTTTAGCCTTTGGATTGAAGTAAGGACCATCGGGTATCTGCTTGATGGCCTGTTTTACGATCTTGACAGATTGCCTCATCTCTTCAAAACGAACAATGAACCTTGCCAGATTATCCTTCTTGTGTGAAATCGGAATATCGAAATTGATTTTGTCGTATACAAGATATGGTTCTTCCTTTCTGATATCGTATGGAATTCCCGATGCCCTGAGCATTGGCCCTGTAACACCGTAATCTATTGCAACCTCTGGCTCAAGTATCCCTATACCTTTGGTTCTTGAGATGAAGATATCATTGTTGATAAATGCCCTGTAAATGTCCTCCAGTTTGGCCGGAAACTGTTCCAGAAAAGCTTCTATCTTTGCTATTATTTTATCGTTGAAGTCCTGGTACACACCCCCTATACTCATATAGTTTACCTGCTGCCTGGAACCGGAAGTTTCAACGAAAATGTCAAGTATTTTCTCCCTTTCAATGAAGCAGTAGAAGAATGGAGTGAGCATTCCAAGGTCAAGACCATAAGCTCCTGCCCAGACGAGGTGAGCTGCAATTCTGCTCAGTTCAGCCATTACAACCCTTATCCACTGGGCCCTTTCGGGAGGAGGTATGCCCAGTAGCTTTTCTGCAGCCTCCAGATAGCCCACCTCCATGTTCATGGCTCCCACATAATCCATTCTGTCAAAGTACATCATGGCATCGCAGTAATAGTCAAGTTCGCATATTTTCTCAGCGTTTCTGTGCAGGTACCCTATTATGGGCTCCACTTCCCTAACTATTTCACCGTCCAGTTTCAGCCTTAGCCTGAGAACGCCATGAGTGGAGGGATGCTGGGGACCCATGTTAAGTTCGACCCATTCATCCGGATTTCCGTTTATTTTTTGATCCTGCATCATCACCAACCGTCTCCCGGATCAAACGTAGCATAGTCATTGCCGTCTTCATCCATGTTGATGTACTGAACTTTCTTCAGATCGTAATTTTTTCTCAGGGGATGACCGACCCAGTTTTCAGGCAGGAACATTCTCTTGAGATCCGGATGGCCTTCGAAAACTATACCCATCATATCATACTGTTCTCTCTCATCCCAGTTTGCACTGCTCCATAATCCTGCCACGCTTGGAACTCTTTCATCCAGGGTTTCGGTCTTTACAATAATATATTTTTTTGATTCGAAATTATGAAGATGGTACACAACTTCGATCTTATCTTTCCTGTCAACACCGGTAATTAAGGAAAGGTGATTGAAGCCCTGCTTCTTCAGTTCGGTCATGAGTTCGATCAGGTTCTCCTTGGCCACCTTGAGTATTCTCCTCCCGTCTTTTCCCTTTGTCTCTTCAATGATTTCTACCAACATGATCACCTGTCCGTTTCATTCCTGATCTTTTTCTGAAGGGTTATTATGCCATGTGTCAGTGCTTCAGGTGTGGGTGGGCATCCTGGAACATATACATCCACCGGTACAACCCTGTCAACACCAAGAACCACTGAATATCCCTGATTGTAAGGTCCTCCCTGGATTACACATACTCCCATTGCTATGACATATTTTGGATATGGCATCTCATCATATATCCTCCTGAGACGTGGAGCCATCTTCTTTGTGACGGTTCCAGATACTATCATGAGGTCAGATTGCCTTGGGGAATTCCTGAATATTTCACTCCCGAATCTTGAAATGTCAAGATTTGAAGCCTGTATAGCCATCATTTCAATTGCACAGCATGCAAGACCAAAAGTCAGTGGCCAGAGTGAGTTGCTTCTCCCCCACTCCATTGCCTTGTCAAGAGTTGTTGTGATCAGCCCTACATCGCCTGTTTTCATTTCATCCACCTCATGTGGCCTTCCTTGAAGGCATAGTATACAACAAAAAGAGGCATTGCGAGAAATATGAGGGTATTTATGAAAGGGATAATCCCAAGAGCCTTGAAATCGAATGCCCACGGGAAAAGAAGTGCCATATCCACATCGAAAAGTACGAACAGAAGTATTATGACATAGTACTGAACATGTACGAATTTTCCAATCTCGCCCCTGGATACTTCCCCTGATTCATACGGTTCAAGGTATTTTGTAGATTTAACAGGAGGATTCTCGCTTTTCACCAGATTGGTAAGTATATCAAAGGGATTGAAAGAAATCTTCTTTTTCTTCTCGAATCTGTTTTCGCCTATGGAGGGAAGAAACATGAACAATCCCACCATCCCCAAAATGAGCAATATGAGGACTATGAGCAGAGGGATATATCCATCCAACATGTATTTGGTATCGTTAGACGATATTTAAGTATTGTTTTGATAACATCATAAAACCAATAAAATGCGCTTATTTCTGACCTTAGTCATGAGTTAAATTCTATCTGGAGATTCTTTTGAAGACGGAGATCGCAAGAGTTGGATCCACAAGTTTTCTTGCGGCTTTGCTAAGGTATGGAATAACGTTTTTCTCAGTTACAGCCCCTTCCATAATAGCTCTTGAAAGCAATTTTTCAATATCTTCCTCCGTCATGATCTGTTTACCGACTTCTACTTTAAGTTCATTTCCCCTCAATCCGGAAACAGTTGATATTTCAATGGCTTTCTCCAGAACAAACCTGGACCAGTTCTCTCCTGTGGACATTTCAAAAATATCCATAAGTGTCCTCTCATCTGGTTCTTTTCCAGACTTTTCCCTAATTTCCGGGATTTTCTGCAGTAGAATTCTTGCAACGGATCGTGGATCGGAATAAGATGATGCCAGATTCCTGAATCTTATGAGATTCCCGCTTTTTATAATAACACCGGCATCCTGTTCCGATATACCATATTCCTGGATCAATTTTTTCTGGAGATCCTCAACGCTCTCTGGGACATTTTTCTCACAGAAATCCATCATCTCCTCCGGGATATGCTTCACCGGAATGTCGGTCTCCGGGTACATCCGTTCCTTTCCGGGTAGTGGCCTGAGAAAGAAAGTCTCGCCATCATCTCTCGGTCCTCTTGTTTCTGAAAGGTCCAGAGAGATGAGTTTTTCGATTCTGCTGTTTATTCCTGATGAGATAACTTCTATTTTGGAACGGGGAGATGAGAGAATGAGGACAGCGTCATTCTCCTTCTTTCCAAGTTTCTCGTAAATAGTTCTTAATTTTTCCTCCTCTATACCATAGGCTGGCAATTCATCGGAATGAAATATCCCTCCAAGTCCGAATGCCTTGACCACATCGGATATCTCCTTTCCAAGGCGTAAATCACCGTTCTTAAGTGTGCCGGCGAATCCTGGTAGTATCGCGGAATATACCGCATTACCGGCCTTGAAACCTGATTTTAAAATTTTTGAGGATGAATTCTCGAAGACCTGGCTTACATCTTTAAAGTTCACAACCACGCTCTTTTCACCTATCCTCTTCCTGACAATCTCAATTGCCCTGGAAATTGCCTCCTGCCGGGTTTTTTCATACTGTATGAATTGGGAAATGAGTGATAGTTTCTGGACACCTTTTATCTCCACCCTGCCCATACCCACTGACATGTTGACATCCTGCCTTATGGAATCCACCTCCCTTCTCGCATAACCTGACAGAATACCTATGGAACCTATCTTTTCCGCAACTTCCACTGCATGTTCCTCGTCCTTTATATCCGGCTCAGTTGAAACCTCTATGAGCGGTATCCCCAGCCTATCAAGAGAGTATGTGACCGTTGATTTTTCACCATCAATTTTCCTGGCAGAATCCTCCTCGAGGCATACCGTTGAAATCCTCACTTTTCCCTTGCTTGTTTCAATGTAACCACCGATTCCTATAATGGATGTTCTCTGGAAACCACTTGTGTTGGAACCGTCCACAACAACTTTCCTCATTGTTGAGACATATTCCACAACAGTACAGTGAAGTGCCATTGACATTATGATGGAAGCTTTCAAAGCCTCAGAGTCGACATCATGTGGGGGTTCCTCGTCGAATTCCACAAGGCATGTGTTATCAGTTACATCGTATGTGAAATTCCTGTCCCTGTCCATCTCATATTTTGCGGCCAGATCCATTTTTCCCAGTTCCGAAAGTGTGGGTCTGAGTAATCTGGTGAACTGAAAATAGTTCCTGTTTTCCGCTGCATTGCCCATGCAGCGGCAGAACAGCTTCCCTGTATTCAGCTGCATATGAACCTCCAGGCCAACCTTCAGCTTTTCAACAGGCATCTCTACCGACCTCCCAGGTTAAGCTGGAATGAGATTTCACGTTCGGCTATTTCCCCCCTGAGATTTTCCTGCATGATCTTTTCAAAATCATCAGCATCGTAATTTGCCAGAACATACATTGATTTTACGTAAGCAACCTCGGGAAGGATGCTTCCCAGTGGTATAACGCCCGCTTCCTGCAAAAGTCTTCCTGTTGAATAAACATTCATATTGACCGAACCCTGTATACATTGTGAAGCCATCATAATCTTCAGTCCGTCCCTGGTAAGCCTCCTGATTGAATTGTTCAGATCAGTGCTCACATGCCCAAGTCCTGTACCCATGAGTACTACGGCTTTCCTGTTATTACATATATTTTCCAGATCCTCAGGTGTTAGTGTGGGTGAGAAATATACAAGCGCAACTTTACTGTCCAGTTTATGGGAGAACGTTGTCTCCTCGGCTGTTTTTCTGTAACCTGGAGTTAAGGATACACCATCAGCGTGGAATCTTCCCACCGGCCTGGACCCGATTGTCCTGAATGCATCTCTCCTGCTGGTGTGCATTTTCCTGGATCTCACCGATCGGTGAAGTACAATGGCATCGTCTGATATTGTTTCGTGCATTGCGATGCCCACCTCTCCAAAATCTGTTGATGAAAATTCAACTGCACCCCTGAAATTCAGGAATGCGTCACTGCTGGGTCTGTCAGAACTTCTCTGAGATCCGACAAAAATAATGGGTGCAGTCTGTTTCTCAAACATGAATGCTAGGGCAGATGATGTGTATGACATGGTATCGGTTCCATGCGTAATCACGATTCCATCCGACTTTTTCATGAGTTCTTTTGCAGATCTGCCAAGTGAAACCCAGTTCTCAGGTTTCATATTTTCGCTGAGAATTTCACCATATTCGGAAAGTTCCAGAGTGAATCTTTCTGTCAGGCCGGGGAGCGATGACGATAGAAATTCCAGATCCCTGACCGGTTTAACTGCCCCCGTGGAGTAATCAACCCTGCTTGCAATTGTACCCCCCGTGGTTATAATCGTGATCCTTGTCCTTCCACTTCCTGTGATCGTG
>JAJZOT010000128.1 GCA_021847855.1 Thermoplasmata archaeon
TCCCCTTAATAATAAAAAAATATAAATAAATAAATTATTAAGATTTTTTCCTCCTGCTTCTGACCACTAACGCAGCTGCTGCTATTACTATTATCGCCACAACAACGCCTATAATGACATAGTCAAGGTAGTTTGTCGTTGTTACAGGTTTTACAACAGGTGCTACTAATGTTATGTTGTCTCCAAAGATGGTAGCATTGTTCGAAGTTGCACTAACTGTTATACCAGCTAGGTCCTGGGTCAGCAATGTAGAACTGATGTTACCGGTTGCCTTGAAAGTAAAGACAGCTATTCCTGCTGAATTAGTAGTTAGAGTAAGTGGTGATACTGCTGACATGTTTACAGGGTTCGACAAGGTTAGCGTCAGTGTTGCGCCGGCATATGGCGGATCAGATGTCCCGTTCACAGTGTCAACAGTAAACGTTATTGTCCCAGTTTGTCCGGTAGTGTATGACTTAGCATTCACTGAATAAGAGATGTGAAGGGCAACACCATTTACTAGAAGTATATTTATTGACGATATTCCAGCTCCAGTTTCAGGTGCATTGGGTTGAACTGCTGCGGCTGTTATAGTCACTGTTTGGTTGGTAGCGGTCACGACAGCTCCAGTAGCATTACAGCTCTTCATATCCTCAGCGAGGTAGGAAGCCACATAGTATTCCCAGGTTGCCTGTCCCTTGGAGTTGGTGACGAGGTTATTCGAGGTAACATTTATTATACCTCCATATGGAGCCGAGAAACCGACAGTCAGATCAGCACCGGCTACTGTGCTTGTGCCATTCCAGACTGTGAATGTAACATTACCATATGTTCCAGCAGTGAATGTAGAGCCGGAGTCAAGTACTTCAGTTACCGATAGATTGTATTTGGGCTGAACCACTGTAGTGTGGTGCGTGTGTATTGAAAAGAACTGCCAGTACCAGTAGATATAAAGTGCATTAGTCTCAGTAAATGAGTAATTAGTAAAGGTGGTTGTCTGCAGTGGAACAAGGTCGGTTCCGTATCCTATGTTTATCATGAAAGCCTCATCTATCATAAGAGACTGGAGGTATTTTATGTCATGCTGAGCAACTGAGAAATTGTTTGTGTTTGCAGCCTGTGTTGTTAGATTGTCAAAGAGATTCTGGACCTGTGTTCCGGTTAAGTTCTGTCCATTGACGCTCAAGGATGAGAATGGGCCCACATATTCATTCGTCGGTATCCCGTAAGCAGGATTGACGAACTCCTGGCAACCAAGTGATGGATTTGCAGATGCAGTAGATATTCCCAAAACGGCCATATCATATCCATTGGTTGCACCGTTTGATGAAATTGTACTGTCGATATTTGATATCAAAGTTGTAAAAGCCTCCTCCTTGATTATTGCTTTAACTCCAAGCAGGTTCCAGTCCTGGATTGCAGCTTCTATATCTTCTATGTTGTTAGGAGCAACTGCACCGACGGTTGTCTGTATGACTATACAGACCTGTGTGCCATTATACAGTAATCCATGGGAAGTATTGGTCATTCCGGGAATCGAATCGATCAGTTGAGCTGCTTTAGCCAAGTCAAAGGTGTATTCAGGGGCTGAAGCATTCACGAACAGTGTGTTTGAAGGATTAATTGGGTTGGAGGACAAATATCCGTATCCGTCAGCTATCACACTTGCCATATATGATGTAGGGGTCGCATAGTTAAGCCCCTGCCTGAAAGCTGTTATATTTAAAGGAGCATCTCTGGTATTTATCCTGAAATACCCATAAGCGCTTGACAGCTTTTTGTAGATGACTGAACCGGGGGTAGTGGAAACCTGTGGAAGGAAGCTTGGATCCGGTGAAAGGGATGTTGTATCCACCTGTCCCTTTTCATATGCGCCTATTAATCCGGATTCTGATGAATAGAACGGCATCGCTATTTCATAGAATTTAGGTGTATACTGTCTAAGCCCACTTGATGCGTTTGCATACTGCACGAAATAGTGCGGGTTAGCATAGAATTTCTCGCACTGAGACGGTATGATTTCTCCATTTGGTATTCCGTAATTGTTTGTTACCATGAATGGTCCAGTACCGACCAGTCCAGGAACCGCACCTGTTGCAACACTCCATCCAAGATTCCAGGAATAATATCCCGCAGTCTGGTTAACTACTGTTGTGTTTGTTGTGCAGTTCCATAGGCCAACATCATTGAAATTATGGTATCTCCAGATATGATATGGAAGTATATCATTTGTCAATGAATCTGGCAATATCAGGAGTGTTTGCTTTGTGACAAAGACCTTGACTGAAAGGTTACCGTTGGGTATGACATTGACAACATTTGCCCATATACCAAAACCAGCCTCCATCCTCCAGGAACAAACAACATCAGCTGATTGCAGATAGTATGTTAGCATCTTTGTCGGTTTGTAAGATTTGAATGTGTGGGTTGTCAGATTGCTAGCCACATAGTAAGATGTAACATTTGAAAACATGTATGACTGGGTTGCATTTGCAGCGGTCCAGTCAGTCCACTGCACATTTGGCCTTAAGTTTATGGTATAAACGTACGAATAATTTTCACTGCAATTTGTTACGACGTCAAAAGTTGTGTTGTTTGTGGTAACATGCGTAACTGTATAATTAGTTGCAAGCCATGGAATAGTTGTGCCGTTTGGCAGGTCGGTGAACATCGAATCGTATATTTCATCGATTGCATAAACGTCGCAGTACGTATTTGCCGGGAAATAGTTCAGCGTGTTTACGTTACAGTCGATACCCATGTAGAAAGTACCATTTGTATATCCCGGTTCATGGTACGTGTTTGTTGGGTACGTCCAATTAGCCGTAGTTGTCGTAAACGACCTCGCTGACGAAGCGCCGTTGACTGTTGACGCCAAGCTATAGCTCTTCACATTGCTACTAGACACATTCCCTGCTCCACTGACCAAGGCAAAAGCGGTGCCCACCATCAGTACAGACAGGAAAATAGATATCACTATTTTTCTGTGATCCATGCCAACCACATACTAATTAATGTTTATAAATATTTCTAAGGCCCGGAATCTGATGGGAGCAATAATAATACTTGATCGTTAAGTAACACAAGAAATATAGAATCACCACTTAACCTGATAATTTGTGATCAATCATCTGTCATCTGAACAATTTCGAAACGTTGGTCCGTGATTTATGACTGATATTATTAACAATTTCTCAATTCGCAATAAATTGAACCTTAAAATTCTCTCCCTTCAGCCAAACCTATTTCTTTAATCTTAACCGATTGGAGGTAAAGTATAAAATAAACGTTTCCTTTTAGGTTCAGAGATGAAATTATCTGCATTCAAGAAAGAAATTTTCTGGATTATCGTTAATTTTGCTGAAATAATATTGGTTCTTCTTCTTTATGAATACTTATATAACAGTATAACACCCAAAGAACTGACTGCATTTGGATCTACTATTCAATGGGCCGCATCAATCAGCTATCTCATCTTTATTTTCTCAATTGTTGCAATACTGGTCCAGGGAGTAATCTTTGCCTTAAAAATTGTATCCGTTGTTCTTAAACTAGATCAGGCGAACTGATGCTTTACATTTGATACATAAAAGTTCAGTGGCTGATGTCTGGTTAAATATTTTTGAAAATGGCAGATAGAGCTTAGTAATATTTATCACATAATAGAGGCTACCTTATTAAGTCACAGTTACAGTAATAATTAAACCCCCTGGATTATTGTGGAAAAAACAAAAATTTATCCCACAGGCTTTCTGAAATCAAGATCATGCTGCATTCTATTTATGTTCACAAGAGTTGCCTCGTCGGTCTCGAAGCGAAAACCAGATTTTGAATATATAACCAGAATGTCCTTTCTATCATTTTTTTTCCATGGAAACTCCGAAGCCTTTCTAATCAGCGAGGTTAGATCATCTCTTTCAACCGGTTTATCTGACCAGACTGCTGACATAAAATAAACCTTTGAATCCTCGTTGCTAACTGCAACACCATCTATTTCGATGTCCCTGTTCCACCACTGACCAATAATAGTTTTATGGTTGTAATTTACACCTGATATCATGGATAGGTGCTGCAGGGCAATTTCAGAGAAGACTGGGGCAACAAAATCATTTAATCCTGCCATAATGGAAGATACTGTAGTTTCGTAGTCTCCGAGCAGAAGATCATTCCTGTATTGTGAAACAAATTTGAACCAGAATCGGTTGAAATTATCTTCTATGAAATATTTGAAATTTCTGCCATGCACGGAATCAAGTACCGGTCTCTTCTTTTCGATCAGACCATTGGGATACAATACCTTTGATATTATATTCGATACCTCCTCCCTTTCTCCACTCAAGGATTTTGCGATTTCCTCAGAGGTAAATATTTCCTTTGATATCATTTCCAGAATGGATTTAGCCTTGTTCATATATTTACCCATGTCGCTTATCCTTTTCAGTGGCAGGTCAAAAAGATAGCCCACTGGATGCAGTATCTCACTTTTAATTCTATCCACCAGGTATCCTTCCCCTGAAATTCTCGATAATGTTAGAGGATATTTTCCAAACACGGCGTAGGTTGCAACAGCATCTTTTGGAAGAAAACCCGCCATTAAGGGAAGACTGTCTTTGTACTGGATATAACTTAAATTGATAACTAGGTCTGGAAGAACGCTATCAGGCTTATCCCTTCTTGAAATTGAATCAAAAACGCTTGAGACAGGTGAGATGAGCACTATCATCAGATTAGCCGAAACATTCAGCCCGAGCCACCACATCCTGAAATCATGTATAAAAGAAGGCTCAAATTTCTGTACAAAATCGAATTCATCTATAACAACAAGAAGCCTGCTTAAAACTGCCATCTCCTGGAGGACAAGAAATAGATCCCTTGGGGTTTCCGGTTCCTTGCGATTGATATTACTGTCATATCTTTTAACCTGAATCCACAGGTTATGGACCAGGTCTCTCTGATTATATCCAGTAGGCACCAGGTAGATATATCTCGTTTGTGGTATAACCTGCTTAAGGAGTTCAGTTTTTCCAGAACCGTGTGGGCCAAAAACTATTACAAGTTGTTTGTCGCCCCTTGCATAAATCTGCTTTAACCTGGAAATCTCATTCAATCTGTTCAGGAACATCTGATAATATACAATGCGCAAAGAGAATATCATACTTTCGATGAATCCTGACTTTCGAAAAACTTCAAATGCCAATTTAGAAAGGGATAATTTCTAAACTGTAACCTATTGGAATTTTCCTTAACATTCATTGAAAAAATGAAAAAGTAAGTGAAGACTATTTCTTTAAAAAATTTGTTCTAAATAAAGCATCTTGACTGCATATTGAATCTATGAATGAACATTAATAGAAGTCAAATGTTGCAATGAATAAGATGGTGAAATTATTTTATTGAGTATACCTTCCTTCTCATATCGTGCAGATCCGGTCTCTCATGGATTCTGCCATCAGTAATCAGGTTACTAAGGGCATTCTGGATAGTCCTTCTTGAAAGGCCTGAGATACCTGCTATTCTTCCCTGATCCATAGGCCCGTTTTGCTGTAAAAGAAAAAGTATGAATTTGGATGCAGGCCCACCAGAAGTTTCGTCTGAGCCAGTGCTGATACCGAATGTATCACCGCGAAGGCCAAGCCTCTGGCTGGCC
>JAJZOT010000129.1 GCA_021847855.1 Thermoplasmata archaeon
CGTCCGTGTTAAAATATGGAAAAAAACTGGCGGATGGTATAAAACTTTTCAGTTTCGTAATTCTCGTTTCATTTGGAGTTTTTTTCATATACTACGGGATAAATCTGTTTCTGAAATAAAGGATAAAAAAAATTGGAAAGATCATCTGATGATCTTATCTGCAAAAGTTTTCATGGGATCAACAATACTATATCCGTCACTGGTTGAAACTGCCTGCATTGCTGGGGGATTCTCAAGATATGACGGAACAATGTTGTTGATTCTCTTTGTAAACGGAGCAAGCGTCTGGTCATCATAGAATATGCCTGTGGGTATTTTGTCTCCCCATTCCAGAGCCCTGTTGTAAGCATTATGGAATTTCTCTGCAAGACTGCCTTTATTTGCCTGATTTACAACCGGGTCCCACGTTTTGTCATCCTCAAGTTTGTAAACCCTCTGTTTGTACCATTCCATACTATTTATGTTGTTGTAGGTTGGGCAGGGCTGCAGGATATCTATAACAGATGAACCTTCATGCATGATTGCTCTCTTGATAAGTTCTTTAAGCTGTTTCATATCAAAGGAGAACCCTCTTGCCACGAAGCTGTACCCCGAGGTGAGTGCAAGAGCAATGGGGTTGACTCTTCCAAACATGTTATCTCTGCTGAGACCCTTTGTCTTCTCCCCAAGTTCCATTGTTGGTGAAGCCTGTCCCTTGGTAAGTCCATAAACCGCATTGTCAAACAGCATTATTGCAAGTCCACTGTTTCTCCTTCCTTCCGCCACAAAGTGGCCTGCACCTATACTGAGCAGATCTCCGTCTCCCCCAGTCACAACAACCTTCAGGTTAGGGTTGGAAAGCTTTACTCCAGTTGCATATGGTATGGATCTGCCGTGCAGTGTATGAACGCCAGCAATGTTGAGATAATGTGGTGTTTTACCTGAGCATCCTATACCGGATACAGCCACCACATCGTGTGGTCCCAGATTCAGTTCCGACATGGCCTGTGTTATGGATGTCAATATACCAAAATCACCACATCCAGGACACCAGTCAATTGTCAGGTCAGTCTTGAAATTATGCGCCATCTACAAGCACCTCGTTAACGGTTTTCTTTCCGGAAGACACTTCTTCCAGTATTTTCTTTGTTCCTTTCAAAATCTCATCCTCTGTCATGTGTCTGCCATTATATTTTAGAATGGCTCTCTCTATGCTCAGGCCGGTATTCTGTTTGATTACCTTGGCAGCCTGGGCTGTCATGTTGCTTTCAACGTCAATAACAATTTTAGCCTTCTTCAGAACTTTTTCCACAAACTCTGATGGGAAGGGCTCAAACATCTTTATGTAGAGCAGGTTAGCGGAAACGTCATCTTTCTTGAGATCCTCAATGACATCGAGAAGAGGTCCTTTCTGGCTTCCCCATGTGACAAATGTGACTTCAGCATCAGGGTTGCCAATTAGCTGAACACGTTCCTCCATTGGAATCTCCGCAACAGCTGTGTCAAGTTTTCTGAATCTCTTCCTCATCATCTGGTCTCTTATCTCAGAATCCTCTGTTACGTGGCCAAGTTCATCGTGCTCATCGCCTGTCATCCAGAATATATTTTTTCCGAAGAAGCCCATCTCGGAAATACCGTTCTCTGTGTCAAGGCTATACCTCTTGAAATCCTCCTTCTTCATAGTCTGAAGGCTCTGTATTACCTTCACCTTCCTGCTGTCTATCTCGGGAAGAAGATCTGTTGTGTTGGCCAGGTTCTTATCGATCATGTGTATGACAGGAAGCTGGTACCTGTGCGCATAATTCAATGATCTCATTGCATCATATATACACTCCTCAACGTCACCTGATGAGATTACAATCCTTGGAAACTCACCATGACCGGTGTTAAGGGCAAACAACAGATCAGACTGTCCATTTCTCGTGGGAAGTCCAGTGCTTGGTCCGCCTCTCTGGTACAGAGTAACAACTATGGGCAGTTCGTCCATACCGGCAAATCCTATTGCTTCAGCCATTAGTGAGAAACCTGGTCCACTGGTGGCTGTGGCTGTTCTGGTTCCAGTCAGCGCTGCACCTTCTGCCATTGTGATTGCAGACAGTTCATCTTCACACTGCACAACTACAACTCCAGAATCCTTGAGTTTTTTCTCCTCTGAGGAGATCCACTTAATTGTTTCATGTTCTTCCAGAATTGAGCTCTCGTCACTTGCAGGAGTAATGGGATAATATGTCTGGAATCTCAGTCCACCCATGAGTTTTCCAATGGCTGCCCCATCATTTCCAGTGAGCAGCATTCTATCCTTTGTATTTATGACTTCAAGCTTTGTACCGCTCATGGAATTTCCTTCTGCGTATTTGTAAGCAGCCTCAACGACGGCTATGTTTTCCCTGACAACCTTTTCCTTGTTAGCGAAAACTGCTCTTATTCCCTCTTCCGCAAATTTCTGGTCCAGTCCTGCAATTGAAAGGGTAATAACTGCTCCAAGAGTGTTGAAATATCTGGTGGCTGGTCCTTCCTTCACAACTGAGGTGACGATACTCTCAAACGGAACTTTCAGTGGTTTTGCCCCTCTTTTTTCCATGTAAGCAAGAACACCCTTCACATTATTTGGAAGATTCTCAGCATTCAGTTTTTCCCTTATTCTTCTTGAGGTGTCCCTCATTATCATTCTGGCCTGTGAAAGCTCAGAATTCTCAAAGCTGGCATCGTAGATAATTCTGGAACCCTTAGAAACATCGTCTAGGTGCTCGAAAAGTGTGTCTGCATCAAGTGCAACAAGAATATCAACCGGATATTTCAGAGATCTTGGTCTCTCTTTCTTTATTCTCAGATGTGTATAACTGTGTCTTCCCTTAATGTTAGAGTGGTATTCCCTGACACCGAAAACATTGTACCCGGAAGCTGCAAATGAGCGACTTATCATATTGGAAGATGTATCGATACCGCCTCCCTGCGGTCCTCCTATTATGAGGTTAAGGTCAATTTCTGACATCCCTACCAGATTGTTACGTAATTCAAATATTTTTTTAATTGAAGTGTTAAATTTTAATTCTCCTGGAATTCCCCAAAGATAAAATAAAATCCTTATGAATCCTTATAAAAGTCAAATTACTGCAGTCCTGACCCGTCAACACTCTTATATTGTATATTTGCTTAACCCGCTATGTACAAAATTTACCGGCTTAATTCAGAACAGAGGAAGATGATTGAAAAACTCCTTTCTGATGATGTTGTGGGGAGGCAGACCATAATACAGAAGGATGGAACCGGTTTTGGCATTCCAGGTTCAACCATAGTGGTAATAGAGGGACCAGACGACATATTCACAAAGGTAGTTGAGATACTTGGACCTGAGATTAAGGCGGTTCCTGAAAAGGAAGGTTCTGAAATTTACAGGAAAATAAAGGAAGAAGAAGAGAACGCTGAAGGTGGCATGGGATTCCTTTTTGGATAAACCCGCTCTTTTATTTTGAATTAAACGCAGGGAGATTTTGAATGCTGATAGTTACAGGGATGCCTGGTGCAGGAAAGGACGAATTCATAAAGGTTGCAAGATCCATGGGGTTTGTAGATGTCCACATGGGTGATACTGTAAGAAAATATTCCCGTGAACATGCCATTGAACAGAAGGATTACAGTATTGGTAAATTCGCAGGATCCGAAAGGCTGACACATGGTATGGACGTATGGGCCAGACGAACAGCTGAAAACATCAAGGAACCGGATAAAACAATCGTTGATGGATTGAGAAATGTAGAGGAGCTTGATTATTTCAGGAATAAATTCGACAACGTAAGGGTTGTTGCCATTTATGCCAATCACGAAGATCGACTTGACAGGATACTAAAACGTGACAGGGAGGACGATGTCAAAAATCCAGTAGAGCTCAATGGCAGGGACGAACGAGAGCTTTCCTGGGGTATAGGAAGGGTCATATCACTTGCAGATTACATGATCGTGAATGATGGTACTCTGGATGAATTCAGATCCAGAGCTAGGGAATTCATAATCAGAATCGAAAAAGATCAGGGAGAGAAATCATAAGGAGAAATCTCAGGATTTCTACCTGGTCAAAGAATCAATTTCTTGATAGTTTGAAATCCGATTTCTCATCTTTCTGTATTCGTACACTTTTCCAGTCTGTCTTTGAGGTTGGCCTACCTCTCTTTTTCTGTATATAGTTGTATGCAGACAGAGCCGCAATTGCACCCTGACCGGCCGAGATTACTACCTGCTTGTATGGCGTATCAGTAACATCCCCACACGCAAAAATCCCTTCCTGTCCTGTTGAACAGAATTTGTCCACCACGACTTCTCCAAGCTTGTTCAGTTCCACCAGATCCTTAACCAGGTCCGTTCTTGCAATGTATCCCATTTCAATAAATACCGCATCTGCATCTAATTCTTTTTTTCCATTTCTGGTTTTAAGTTCAAGACCTGTTACAGACTTCTCACCAAGAATGCTGTTAACAGTACTTCCAGTAATAAATTCAACATTTTTCATGCTTTTCAGGGCATTAAGTGTCTCCTCGTCTCCACGCGGTTTATCTCCAGACTGGATGATATACAGGTTTGATACCAGAGATGATAGATAGCTTGCCGCCTCTACGGCATTATCTCCGTTTCCTACAACAGCAACCTTCTTTGATTTGAACAGGGGGCCATCACAAACTGCGCAGTACGATACTCCCTTTCCCTTAAACTCATTTTCTCCTGGTACTCCAAGATCTCGCGGTGTTTTTCCGAATGCAAGTATGAGTACCTCTGATGTGATCTCCTGAGAATATGATTTCACAAGGAATCCATCATCATTTTTCGATATATTCAGAACTTCATCGTACAGAAATTCAGTGCCATAAAGGGTAGCCTGTTCCTGGAACTTCGTGAGAAGTTCAAAACCCCCTATATTCTTGAAACCCGGATAGTTCTGGACCGAATCAGTGAGTAGTGCCTGTCCTCCTATATCTTTTGTGACCACGAGGGTTCTGAGGTTCTGTCTGGAGGTGTAAAGGGCAGCAGACAACCCGGCTGAAGCCCCCCCAACTATTATAACATCATATTGTTTAGGCATCTTATCCACTAATTCAGGTTCTTCTTTATCTTTGTCTCAATCATGGGTTTTGGAAGAGCGCCTATTACTGTGTCAACAGGTTTTCCATCCTTAAAGAACATTATTGTTGGTATGCTCCTTATCATGAATTTTGCTGAAATCCGTGGATTCAGATCCACGTTGAGTTTACCAAGTACCATTTTACCTGCATATTCCTTCGCCAGTTCATCCAGGACTGGTGAAACGAACCTGCAAGGGGCGCACCATTCTGCCCAGAAGTCAACTACCATCAGTCCCGGTTTGCTTACCATCTGGTCAAAATTTCCATCATTTAATTCCACTGATTTTCCATCCATATTTTTCACTTTCTCCACATTTTCTGCATTCAGGAGTTTATTATACATATTCTTCCTTATATTTTCAAGTTCTTCATCTGTCATTCTTTCACCTTCCTAACACAGACGAGGGAGCATCAGATCAATATTGCCGTTGCGATCCCTATCTGCGCAATGTATGAATGCATTTCCTGTTGTTGCGAATTGGTACCGTGGTTATAAATTTGACGATATTTCA
>JAJZOT010000130.1 GCA_021847855.1 Thermoplasmata archaeon
ATCCTGAACGAGGCAGTTTCCGGATGCTTACCCCTGAGAACATTCATTTGACCGATGTCATCAAAATTTATGGCAGCACCGATTTTCAAAGCTTCCATCAATTCATCTCTGCTGGCATTATTAGGCGAGAACAGTATCTTGTCAACTGAAACCCCACAATATCTGGCTATATTCAGTTCATTAATGGAAGAAACATCCATTCCCGATCCCTCGTCTCTCAGGATAGAGATCACAGCAGGATTGGAATTTGATTTTATTGCGTACCGGATTCCAAAGTGCGAATACAGTGACGAAAATGCATCATGTATCCTTCGATAATTTCCCCTGAGTCTTTTCTCTGAAGTAACTAAGAGTGGTGTTCCATGAATGCTGCACAGCTCGCAGAGATCGTGATTCTCGAGAAATAGCCTGTTATTTCTGTTTGTGAAGGGGGGAAAAATTAGCTGATCCATCGCTGGATGAATATCAGTAAAGATATAAATAAATCAATCACGGAATTTGGGTCTAATTCTCGTGAATTTTTCTAACGGTGTTTATAAGCAGCTGATCCACTATTTCACTTGCAGGTTTTCCAGTGTCGGTATAATTATTGACTGCTATGCTGAATGATACCCCAAGTTTTCTGATGTAGCCTGACAGAGTTGAAACTCCATAAAGGCTCCCCGTTTTTGCTCTGATTTTGAATTGGGAAAGCTCTGACAGCCTATTTCTCAGTGTACCCTTTCCCGGGTATGGCAGGTAGTCGATAAAATCATAATCCCCTGACTGAATGATTTTGTGAATCAGTTGTGATAGAAAACTGGTAGGGACAGCGTTGAGTCTTGAAAGGCCGGAACCATCTGCAATATTGATTCCAGAAATATCGAGCCCCAATTCACCAAGAAATTTCATTATTATTCTGATGGAATCGTTCCAGTTGCCCCTTCTTTTCTGTATCGAATGAGAAAGGTATTTTGTCAGAACCTCGGTGGAGAAGTTACAGCTCACCTCTTCAATGTGATCCAGAATATCTCCGACGGTTTCCCTGTGGGTAAAGAGAATTTCCCCTGTCTCCACATCCTTCCTGTGGATACTCGGTCTGCCGTCACCGCCTGCCAACTTCCACAACGACTTTCCCAGATTCTGGATCTGATCGGAGTGCGCCAGAGTACCATCTGAATGGCAGGAATCAGGGGTTTGTATCTGTTCACCTCCTTTTATGTAGCAACCCTCGCTCAACGAGAATGTGGAGATACCACTCTGATAACAGAATCGTTTGTCATCTATGGACCATCCTGGCGCGTATCTCTTTGTGTCCAGGACCTTATCGGTAAATACCAGTCTGTTGATCTTTCTTCCTACTTTGCCAATAACATCGGAAATGCTGATGAGATCTTTTTGAGAGAATAACGGCATAGGTCCGCCACTGATTATGAGGGTATCGCCATGAATTGAAAAGATAGTCTCAAGTTCGTGGTTTTTTCCAAGAAGTTTGTAAATTGCATATCCGCTGATGATCTTCATGTTTGAGGCAGGCATAATTGGGATATCCTCGTTCATGGAGGAGATGGCATTACCATCACTGTCACGAAATGAATATGAGAGGAGGTAATTCATGGAATGGAACATCTTAAAGTTTAATTTATAAATTTTGAAAATAATGCTGTTTCCTCGTTATTTTTTAATAAAAGGGGTATCTCCCCATCAGTAGCAGGTGATACAGTGAACATTTCATCGTCTTTTCAGCGCATAAACGACTATCCCTGCAACTGCCAGTATGATGGGGACAGCCAGAATCGAAACTGAAAACATTTCGTTAAGTCCAAATACGGATAACCCAGGCTCGCCATTGAATAATGTCATATTTGCATAAGCAGTTCCGTTACTTCCGGTCGATTCAACTTCGATGTTATTGTTTCCTGGGAACATAGAAAGATTGAAACTTTGGGACGTGGAGACCACAACACCATTATCAGTCCACCTGTATGTGTAATTCCCGAATCCTACTCCATCCGGGAATGAAGCGATCATCAGCATTCTGGCGCCACCAGAAGTTATTGTCTGCGATGAATTTACAATTGTATCACCAAGTATTCCCGTAATCCGGACAGTTTTCAGTGGCAGTATAGTCGGCATATGTATGTAGAGAGCTGAGACATTTTGTCCATTAAGCGTCAGGAGCCCATAAAAACTGATATTATTATCAGTAGCTGGATTATACTGCCACACGTTTGCAGGATCAGTCTGAATAACAGTTCCATTTCCGACATAAAGCGTTGCATGGCCATTTCCAGCTCCACCGTCAATGATCACGTCTCCCGGGGAGAGGAAATATGAAGGAAACATACTGTCGTTCGTAACATAGTATACTGAAGCATGAGGTGATCCATAATACGAGGCAGGTATGGGTTGATATCTTATTGTCTGCTCATCTGTTGCGTTATTTGGAAAAACCGGAAGATCGTAGCCAGCAAGATAGTCTGCAAGCCTGTAAACTCCAACGATTCCATAGCTTCCAACGAAATAATTGTGATCATATCCAGTTAGATTATCTCCGGGAGGATTCGAAGCAAGGGATGTGAGTCCACCGGAAATCAATGCTTCGGAGACAAAATGGGCGCAGTCCTCTGAACCATAATAGTCCAAGTTCTTTTGAAACAGCCTCGTGTTTGCTCCGGATGGATAGGATGATGAATGGTAGTATTTCTGGTCTACCAGTCTCGCGTAATTTACAGCATCTTGGCCATTGTAAGAATAACCAGGATAATAACCCGATGATACCTTATCGTATTGAATATCATTTAATCCCGTCGCATGTCCTATCTGATTATAGTTAAAAATGTTGAAAGATAGCAGTACCAGAGTTAGAACCGATATGAACACAACCAGCATTTTCAAACTGGAAATTCTGTGGATATTGCCCAAAATGACCCTTTTACCCATGTTGCTAACACCCACTGTACCATATTAATCTCTCTGCTAATTCACTTTTAGTAATATGGCAATTATCAGCAAAGTCATTTATGCTTCACAACAATCAGAATTTCACGTCTTTGAGGCCATTGAAAGTTACCTTGCCCAGCGGGATCAGTTTTTTTGCACCCGATGCCCCAGAATTCGACGCCTTAAGTCTTGATGAAAGGTAACCAATCACCGCAAATGCGAGTGCTTCACGGAATTCATGAGGCACTCCCATAGAATCACTTACCTGAAATTTTCCGGGAAATAGTTCCGACAATCTCCCGGTAAAATACTTATTCTTTACTCCACCCCCAGCACACACAAGCTTGAGGCCAGCAGGAAAATATTTCCTGATGTTGCGTTCTATACTTCGTACAGTGAACTCGGCAAGGGTAGTTATGATATCCTCCGGGGGATAGTTTGAAAAAGATGGATTTCCAAGTATTTTTTCAAGATAATGAGATCCAAACCTCTCCCTGCCACAACTCTTTGGCGGGTTTGCATTTACGAATTCATCCTCCATCAGTGTATTAAGAAGCTCATGGATTATCTTTCCTGAAAGAGCTATTGTTCCATCATGATCAAACTCCTTTTTGAACAAAATTTTCATGGCTCCATCCAATAGCATGTTTCCGGGTCCCAAATCGAATCCGGCTATGTTTTCTCCAGTAAAGGAAACATTGGAAATTCCGCCTATGTTAAGAACGAGCAGGTCAGGCCCGAAAAGTATACTATCCGCCAATGGAACCAGTGGTGCACCCATTCCGCCTGCGGCCACATCACTTGACCTGAAATCCGAAATGACAGGCACGTTCAGATAAACTGAAAGTGGTTCCACAGCACCAATCTGGAATGTACCTCCATGGACACCGCCAGACTGCTCCGCATGATACAGGGTGTGGCCAGAAAAAACTGCAATTTCAGGCTTATTCTTCATTTTGCCTGCTGCCCGAATCAACTCCCGTCCTAAATTCCAATGGGCACTGTTAACGGTCTTCAGAGATCCCTCACCGCTGTTCGTTAACAAAAGAAGTTCATCGCGAACATGTGGCATGAATTTGTGGACACCGCTTTCAATTATATGAAAATGTATTCCTTCCATATCCTCTTCCAGATCGGCAATAACCCAGCTTATCCCATCCGTGGAGGTGCCTGACATCATGGAAAGGATTCTCATGTGAAACGTCTCTCAAAACAATCGGACTCCCGAAAGCAGGGAGGGCTGGCAACCGGTCGGCCTCTCCATTGAACGAGGCATAGGCTTTTGAATTTTGTCTGATGCATTTGACACCTCAAAGGCTCTTCTGGACTCTTCCAATTTTTTCGAATATTGAAAGCAGTTCCCCGGAATATTCGCTCTCGTCAGAGAGATCCGTCATGCTAATGGAGGCATCATAGCCGTTTGCGTGTATTATTATGTTATTTCCAAGATATAATGCGACATGATTCTTGAAGAAAACAAGGTCCCCCGGTATCGCTTTTTCAAATCCCGGAACATCTGCAGTGAAATCCCTCTGCCAGTCCGCGTTGCGGGGGAGCTCTTTTCCGATGAATCTGTACAGCCTCTGGACAAAGCCTGAGCAATCAAAACCGAAGTCGGAGGTACCTCCCCAGAGGTATGGTATCCCGAGAAAACTCCTTGAAAGATCTGGCACGGAAAAATCGAAGTTGCCAATTCCTGTCAATATATTCCTCGGGATTCCATATTTATCAACATCTTCTTTGCTGACATAAGATCCAAAGGGGAATCTGGCAGTTTCTGCAATATAACTTGCCTTTAGCTTATGCGTTCTTGGTTTTCCATTAACTATGAGTCTCGATTTCATGTATCCTTGAAGGCCGTCTCGCCCCTCTATGAGGGAATATTCAGAGTGTGAAGAGATTACTCTGACTTCCTCACCATAAATCAATTGTGAATCTCTTTCAGATTCGAATTTTGGTTCTTTCCGGATATCCGCAACACTAATTCCGACAAAATACACAGTAGAGTATTCCGACACATATTAACAATTTTCGCCGGAATAGTCCCGGAAGCAACAAACAATCAGCTTTCAGTTGCTCAATTGCCCGAATGCAAAGTTGTGATTCAAGGTCACGGGCTTAGAGAAGTTATTTTAATCGAATATCACTTGTGTTTAATGCAACCAGAGGTAGCTGATCTTGGAACACATGATACGGGAAATATATGAACAGTCTGAGATTCTTGACAAAATACTGGACTCCACCTGGGATAGTATTGGAAAAGCAAATGTGGAAATAAGGAAAGCTCGACGCATATTTCTTACTGGCAGCGGGACCAGTCTCCACGCTGCAATGCTCTACCAGATATTGCTGAATCGAACAGGAATATCACCAGTCTCCATTCCGGCATCAGAATTCCATTATTGGTTCACAAAGGGGGAAGTCTTTTCTGACAGTGTTCTCATAGTATTCAGTCAATCAGGAGAAAGTTCTGATGCCCTCAACGCGGCAGGCTTTGCAAAAGAGCTTGGAATGACGGTTATAGGGATTACAAACGGTGAGAATAGCGAACTATACAAATTATCAGACATTACGATCTACACAAATGTCGGCAAGGAAATGGCTCTGGCGGCAACAAAATCATATATCGCACAAATTACAGTTGTACTGGAAAGTTATATGCTTCTCT
>JAJZOT010000131.1 GCA_021847855.1 Thermoplasmata archaeon
AGGAACTCATCTTTCCAACGATTCAACATTCAGGCTTCTTCGGGGATTATGGGAACTTGCCCTGGTTAGGCTGGACGGAGATACATGGAATGCAACTGAAGAGGGGAAATTGCTGCGAGCAGATTCAAAATTTGATATGGCTTCAGCCAGCTGGAACTGGGCCAGTCTTCATTATGGACCATGGGAACAATTGCTTCAATCACTGAAAACTGGAAAAACTGGTTTTGAACTAACACATGGGGATGAATTTTTTACATATCTGGAGAAGAATGAGCAGGATGCCAGGCTCTACCAGAAAGCAATGGAAGCTTATTCCAGGCATGATTATCACTCATTGGTAGAATCCGTCTATAATGGCGGCCTGGACGAGATTGTTGATGTAGGGGGCGGTATGGGTGCTTTTCTATTTTCACTGATGGAGAGAAACCCCAACATTCGCGGTACCATCTTCGAAAGTCCGGCAGTCGTTCAAAACTTAAACCTTCCCGACAAAATTAGGTCACGGCTTAGCATCGTTTCCGGTGATTTCTTCAAAAGTTGGCCCTTCAGGTCAGGACACATACTCATGAGCAGAGTTATCCATGACTGGAGTGATGATCTTGCGCTAAAAATCCTGCACAATGCAAAACTGGCCCTTCTACCTGGAGGAAAAATATACCTTATCGAAATGATTCTGTCTGAGGATTCTCCAAATGGCGGACTTCTTGATCTCAACATGCTTACAATGACAGGAGGGAGAGAACGCACACTGGCCCAGTTTCAGAAACTTCTGGAGAGATCCTCTCTCAAGATAAGAAAAGCTACCAGAAATAAAAGATTCGGTTACACCATTGAGGTGATACATAGCGAAACAGATTGAAGAAATTATTTCCAGAAACGTGCCGTCTATAATGCTAATACGACACGCTGAACGTTATCCTGTTGATTCACGGGAGGTTGATCATTATGTAAAGCTGACTGAGAGAGGGGTTAAGGATGCTATCGAACTTGGTAAGAGGTTGATGGGAAATATTACCCAGATTGTTTCCAGTTCGGTCCCCAGATGCCTGGACACGGCGGATGCAATCAAGAGAGGTTCCGGTCAGGTTTCAGTTCCGTTAACCACTGATTGGAGGCTGGGAAACCCGGGGATATGGACAATCGATCACGATGCTTCATGGTCATCATTCTTAAAATTAGGCCTGCCGGAACTTCTCAGAAGACAGGTCATGGGAGAAAGAATAAGTGGCTACAGGGAACTTGAGCAGGGAACCAGAATACTTATTGACTTCATGATTCAGCACTCAATGGATCGTGGATTGAGTATTTATGTCAGTCACGATGCGATTATTGCTCCGATAATTGGACATCTCCTTAACCTGCATGAGGTTGAGGATTTTTTTCCAACTTTTCTTGAAGGTCTTGTAATCGTGCCGGGTGAAGCAAATTTAGAGGTGTATTGGCGCGGAATCTCGCAAAAAGTTGCATGGGATAGGGAATGAGCAGAAACGTATTTTTAGGTCTCCATGGGTATTCCTACAACAGCACGCGACAGATGCACGATGCAGGAGTTTGCATCATTGACGGTAATGGAACCGTTCTGGCTGCGGTAGATGAGGAGAGACTTAGCAGAGCAAAAAGGGACGGCACGTTTCCACTCAGGTCTTATCAGTCAGCAATGAACGTAGCCGGAGTTGTACCGGAGGATATAAAATCAGTGGCCTTTGTCGATAGAAGGTCACTTTGGCAAAGCTACTGGGTGTGGCGTTATGCCATAGAAACCTATCTCAGAACTGGAATCACGCCATGGAAGTATTTATTGTGGTGGAACAGACAGGCGCTTCAGTTCAATAGGTATCCTCCACCTGAACTTAAGGGCAAGACCATAAAATTCTATGAACACCACAGATGCCATGCGGCATCTGCCTATTATCCCAGTCCCTTTAACCGTGCTACAGTGGTCACTCTGGATGGTATGGGTGACTTCAGTATCGGAGGATCTGTTTCAAGGGGGTTTGACGGGAATCTCGACCTCTTTCATAGAAGTAACGGATATTTTTCCCCTGGCCATTTTTATATGATAGTGACAGATTATCTCGGGTTCATTCCGGGAAGACATGAAGGTAAAGTTACCGGGCTTGCCGGTTATGGAAATCCTGAAAAGGCTTATGATGCTATGAAGAAGGTCATAAGATACAGAGAAGGAAAGTTAGAATTTATAGCAGGCCCTGTTGCGCAGGAATTTTTTAATGTTATCCGAACAACGCCAGGGACAAGAACAGGAAAATGGTATTTCCAGAACCACTGGAAACAAAATGGAGAAATGACTCCCAGCGACAACGACGGGTTCAAAGAAACTAACCTATCATTCTTCAGAAGTTTGTGGGACGGGTATAAAAGAGAGGACATTGCAGCTGCAGCCCAGAAAAGGCTTGAAGATATCGTCTCGGCTTACGTGAAAGATGCGATCAGGCATATTGGTGAAGCTGATCTTGTACTGGCTGGAGGAACATTTGCAAATGTGCACCTGAACCAGAGATTGCTGGAGCTCCCTGAAGTTTCCAATATTTATATTCATCCAAATATGAATGATGGGGGTTTATCTGCCGGAGCTGCCCTTCTTATGTATCATGAGCAAAGAGAAGAAGCGCATCTGAAGTATACACAAATTCCATGGAAACACGTCTATCTTGGGCCATCATTCAGTGATGATGAAATTCTCGGGACTCTCAACCAGATGGGAGTTTCATGGGAAATCTCAGAACGTTCAGAAGAAGATGTAGCGACTTACCTTGCAAAAGGAAAGACCGTTGCAGTATTTCAAGGGAGAGCGGAATATGGGCCACGGGCATTAGGCAATAGGTCTTTACTAGTCTCTGCTGTTGACAAAGGAATCCACCAGAGGCTTAACAGTAGATTGAACAGAAGTGAAATCATGCCATTCGCCCCGGTTATCCTGGAAGAATTTGCCCCTAAATGGCTGATTGGATGGAAACCTGATCACATAGCTAGCCGGTTTATGACCATAACATACAAGATCAACCCTGAATTCGCTGGTATGGTGCCGGGAACAGTCCACGTAGATGGCACCGTGCGACCACAAGTCGTCGGGCACTATGACAATCCCCTTATACACTCCATATTAAGCAAGTATAATGAGATGACCTCTATTCCAATGGCTATCAACACAAGTTTCAACATGCACGAGGAACCGATAGTGTGTTCTCCAGTTGATGCAATTGATACATTTATGAGAGGAGCTGCTGACTTTATGCTCATCGGCAAATATATTGTCAAATCAAAGGCGTCAGTATAGGGGGGAATTCTACAAGCCAATGAGTGGAAAACAGGCCATACTTAAGACTTACTCATAATCAGGGTTGAAAAGATTTGGAGCAGATTATCAACGTGGACCGATACCGATTGAATATCTCCATTCGATGAGTATAAATAACCTGTCTTTCCAAGCTGCGCTGCAATACCAGGCCGATCAATTATTGACTGCATTTTTGAGGCAAGCGAATCAGCATCCCGGAAATGAAACAACAGCCCATTCTTTCCATCTACAACGTACTCTGCCATGCCTCCCACATCTGCAGTAATGACCGGTACTCTCGCCTGCTGGGCTTCGTGAATCACGAGTGGAGAGTTCTCCAGCCAGATTGAAGGGACAACTATGCAATCGAGATTGTTGAAAACCTCATCAACAATCTTTTCGCCATTAAATTCACCCATCCATTCAAGCCTGTTCGCCAATTCAGCCCCAAACGAGTCTGCATACTTTCGCAGGGAAGGTGTGTATTCACTCTTCTCACGTCCCCATATGCGTAGGATTGGATCACCAGTTAGATGGGAAAAGGCTTCTATCAACATTTTTATCCCCTTCCCTGGTATATGCGTTCCAATGTATCCAAAGACAAAAACACCTCCCTCCTGTTTTCTGCTTCTGCCAGAGAACTTTTTCAGATCAAAGCCATAGTCCAGATAGAACACCTTATCCTTATTTCCGAATGATGAAATGAATGAGTTCAGCACAGTTTTTGAGGGAGATATGAACTGGTCAATGTTGTCTATGGCTTCAATTGTCGCAAGCATTCGTTTATGGATCCATTCGGTCCAGTATTTTTCGTCACCTGTTGCTTCATATGATCCAGTGTGGTAGCGAGAATAACAAAACTTCGCGCATTTCATATCCTCCTGACCGTCACATTGCTTCCATGGCTCCCCCTGAAGATTCATTTGCAGGAACTGCCCCCTTGGGCAAATTAGCCAGAAATCGTGTAGCGTATAGACTGATGGTATCCCGTGGTTATGTACTATCTTCGGAAGGGAAAGAGAAAGATGGTTCAGGTGCTGAAAGTGCACAATGTCAGGATTTAGCTCAGCTAATAATTTTTCAAATATGGAATCTAGCCCTGCACTGATAAACCTGTCCTTAGTGCGTGCCATGTTTATGGTGTATCTGGACAAGATACTGTCTTCGGTTTTTATGGTAGACATCTCATATTCAGCTGCAAAAGGATTCTCAGTCCTTGAAAACACTGAAACTTTGTGTCCGCGGGATATAAGCTCCTGCACTATTGTTTGCGTGTAGTTTTCAGATCCTGCATTGTATTCTGGAGGGTATCCATGTATAACTTGAAGTATATGCATTTAGCGAGAAAAATGGTAATCTTAGATTAATTTTTCGTTATGCCCGGCTTTGGGACAAAATTATTCGTGATCTCCTCCCAGAATTTTTTCATCGTCGGGCGTCAGCCTTATTTCCCTGACATGCAGCGTCACTGAATATTTACCAAGAAAATCAAGCACCTCCGGCGCATCTTCACCCCTCAGAATTACTACGCCCCTCAGGAGTTTCCTGTGTGGAATATCCTCCATAAAGCCATGCCTGTGATATTTGTATTTTCCATTCCATGATGATGAGTCCTGTCCGTAGAACTTCTGCATGAACTTGTTCACGGTGTTGTGATCCGTCTTCTCTGGAAATTGAAAAAGTATCATGGTTCCATTCATTATGTGGAGTAGTCCACATAACTATTTAAACCTGCTCGTCATATACATGCGTGGCCAGGAGGACCGTTGAGGATCTCAGGAATCTTGTCAAATCGGTAAGGGACAGGTCGTTTCCCTATGAGAAAAGGGAATCTGATAAAAGGAACTGGTCCAGTTACGATGATGCACAGGTCAATGAGATCGCCGATGTTCTTGAGACAATAAGGGATATAGTGGACATGGCGGCATCAAACCTTCCTGAAAGAAAGAAGACTGCTGGAAGGCCTCCGGTACCCGCATCGGACGTGGTGAAGGTCATGCTCATGCAGGCATACTTCGGGATGCCCAATCGCATAGCCGAAGGATTCCTTCGTTTATTTGGGGAGAAACTCGGCATATCCTCCTCCTTTTCATACAAAACTATAGAGAGGGGTTACGATCCTGATAGGACGAAAGAGATGCTTGATCAGGTTCACGGGATCATGAACCTTTCTGGGAACTCAAAAGAGAAGATATTCTCCACCGATGGCACAGGAGATCCTGCAACCATGAAGGTCAATTACGAATCCAGGAGAAGCCTGCAGCGCCAGGAAAAGGAGAAGCAT
>JAJZOT010000132.1 GCA_021847855.1 Thermoplasmata archaeon
GCCGGGATGATGAGTGAGGAACTTGCCGGAAAACAGCTAATGCTGGATTTTGATGAGCAGGAACAGGCAAGAGGAATCACAATAAATGCTGCGACTGCATCCATGGTGCATGGTTTTGGCGAAAATGAATACCTGATTAATCTTATCGATACTCCCGGCCATGTGGACTTTGGTGGAGATGTTACCAGAGCCATGAGGGCCGTAGATGGGGCCATTATTGTGGTTGATGCAGTTGAGGGTGTAATGCCACAGACTGAGACTGTCATAAGGCAGGCATTGAGGGAAAGAGTGAAACCTGTCCTCTTTATAAATAAGGTTGACAGACTCATAAACGAGCTCAAACTCAACGGGGATGAAATGCAGAAAAGATTCCTGAAGATCATAACTGATGTGAACCGGCTTCTGGGCAAATATGCCCCCCCTGAATTCAGGGAATCCTGGCAGGTGAATGTTCAGGATGGGAGGGTTGCCTTTGGATCTGCATATCACAACTGGGCCATTTCTGTCCCTGCAATGGCAGCATACAAAGTTACCTTCAAAGATATAGTGGATATGGTCAGGGAAGGAAAACAGAAAGAACTGGCCAAGAAAGCCCAGCTTCACAAGATCATACTCGATATGGTTATCAAGCATCTTCCCAACCCAAAGGAAGCACAGAAATACAGGATACCCCAGATATGGAGGGGAGATATAGAATCCCCAATTGGTAAAGCCATGTCAAACTGTTCATATGATGGACCGGTCAGCATGATGATTACAAAGATCATCGTGGATCCACATGCCGGAGAAATAGCAGTGGGAAGGGTTTTTAGCGGAGTTCTCAGAAAGGGAAGCGAATTGTATGTTTCCCTGGCTGGAAATACGAAATATAAGGTACAGTTGCTGTCAATGATGGTGGGGCCGGATCGAATATCTGTAGATGAAATGGCTGCTGGAAACATAGCTGCAGTTGTGGGACTTAAGGCCGCGATTGCCGGTTCAACAGTTTCATCTCTTCCAGATATGGACCCATTCGAACCTATGCAACATTACACTGATCCTGTTGTGACACTTGCAATAGAAGCAAAGCACACCTCAGATCTTCCAAAGCTCATAGATGTTCTAAGAAGTGTGTCCAAAGCAGACCCATCCATTCAGATTGATATAAACCAGGAAACAGGAGAACACCTTATTTCCGGTATGGGGGAACTGCATCTAGAGGTGACGCTTTACAGGATCAAGAATGATTACAAGGTGGAAGTTCAGACCTCGGAACCGCTGGTGGTGTATAGAGAGACAGTGGAGAGGAAGGGTGGACCATTCGAGGGAAAATCTCCAAACAAACATAACAGGTTCTACTTCGAGGTTGAACCACTTGATGACAGTGTGTTGCAGCTCATAAAGGAAGGAAAGATTGTTCAGGGTTCCAAATTCAAGGATAAAAAGGCATTACTGGAACTCCTTTCCACAACCACCCTCACAAGGGAGGAAGCAAGGGGTCTTGAAGTGGTGGATGGAAACAACATAATGGTTGACGTAACAAAAGGTATCCAGTATCTGGACGAAACCATGGAACTTCTCATTGAGGCATTTGGTGAGGTAATGCGCAGGGGTCCGCTGGCAAATGAAAGAGTAAGCGGACTGAAAGTCAGGCTTGTTGATGCAAAACTTCACGAAGACAGTATACACAGAGGTCCGGCACAGGTTATACCCGCTGGAAGAAACTCAATATACGGTGCTATGTGCCAGGGTAAGAGGATACTGATGGAGCCTATACAGAAAGTTTACATCAACGCACCTCAGGAAGTTCTCGGTTCGGTTACAAACGAAATACAGCAGAGAAGGGGAGTTGTTGAAGAGATGAACCAGGAAGGAGAGGACGTTGTCGTAATAGCAAATGTTCCTGTTGCCGGTATGTTCGGATTTGCATCTGCAATAAGGGGTGCGACCGGTGGAAAGGTTCTGTGGAGTTCTGAAAACAGTGGATACCAGAAGGTTCCAACTGAGTTGCAGAAGGACATAGTGGCGAAGATCAGGGAAAGGAAAGGACTCAAGGCTGAACCATACGACGAGGCTTATTACGCAGGCCTCTGATCCTTTATTTCAATATGAAAGCCATATGTTACAGATGTGGAAAGAGCAGGAAAGGCATAGAAAACATATGCACATACTGCGGTTCTTTTTTTACTCTGAAACCAGACTTTAAATTCAGGACAAATTTGAAGGAAAATTACCCATATATTTCAGATTTAATTGGGCTGGGTGAAGTTGAGACACCCATATTGGATCTTGAAGAATTTTCCCTAAAACTTGACTATTTTTCTCCCACATTTTCCTACAAAGACAGGGGATCGAGAATGCTTGTTTCGTATCTTCGGGAGACACTCCTGCACAGAGGGATCAATAAAATTAATGAAGATTCATCCGGGAACGCTGGGTCTTCCATGGCTGCATATGGAAGAAAGGGTGGTTTCAGTGTAAATATATATGTACCTGAAAAGACGATGCAGTCCAAGGTAAACCAGATTAAAAGCTACGGTGCCAGCATAATTATGGTAAGGGGAAGCAGAGAAGATGTTCAGGAAAGGGCACAGAAAGCGGATGGTTTTTATGCCAGTCATGTGCTGAATCCGGAATTTCGGGATGGCATCAGAACTCTCGCATACGAGATATTCCTTCAATCCAGAATAATGCCGGAAAGGATCTTCGTGCCTGTATCTGCGGGAACTCTCCTCATGGGACTGATTTCAGGAATGGAACACCTGGTGGATTCAGGCGAGATTGCCCGGGTACCGGAAATAGTGGCAGTGCAGGCCGATGCAGTTTCACCACTTTATTGTGCAGTGGAAGGTATTCAGTTCAATGATAAATCAGGAAAAGTTTCCATTGCAGATGCCCTTGTATCAAAGAAACCGCTACTTCTGGATCCCATGACCGCTGCTGTTAAAAAATATGGAAGATGTGTTGTTGTAAACGATGATGAGATAATAGGTGCCAGAAGAGACCTCGCCCTTTCTGGTGTATATGCAGAATTCAGTTCAGCTACTGTCCTGGCTGCTTTCAGGAAGATGGGAAACACCAAAAGAAGTTTGCTTGTGGTTACCGGGAACGGCCTCAAGACACCGTAAAATTATTCATCCACAACTTCAGGTATCTTTTTCTCTTCAATCTTTTCGCCATTGACAATAAGGGAATACCTGAGATCTGCTCCACCATTCTTTACAATTATTGAAACACTGCAGTACTTTGTTAGAGAAAGATTTATGGCCCTTTTTATTTTTGCTGGATCTATTCTCCCGTTTATAATGTATGTTATATTGACAAATTTAAGGGTCTTTGGATGTTCTTCTCTTCTTTCTCCGTAGACAGTAACATCGTAGCTTTCGATGTTCAACCTCATTTTTTTAAGGATGGAAACAACGTCATCGCTTGAGCACGTGCCCATTGAAAGTAGTAGCATTTCAGTGGGAGAGAAATGGTTTTCCTTTCCTGATATGGAATTTTTAAACAGAACTGTATCCTTATTTTCGGATGTTGTCTGAAAACCCTCATCCTCGTTCAGCTTAAATGAAACTTCCAAAGGATACACACTTCTTCAATCTTTTTCCTGGTCCTGAACGGTTCTTAAGGCCTTTCCCAGTGCTTTAAGGGCGTTCGTAACCGCAGTTAACCCGGAGGATATCTCAGGATCCTTCATCATGGCAAGCAATTTGAATATGGAGAACGTCTCCGGATTTTTTGCTCCAGTAACCATGGCCTCCATTATGCTGTCAGTGTTGAACATAACTGCTTTAAGAGCATCTCCAGATTTGTCACTGGAAAGGGCATGAAGGAGACCAGACAAAACGTTAATTGATTTGATCAGACCTACTGTAAACTCCTTAGATGTGAATAGATTCAGTATATATTCTATATCTGCCGGCATATAATCAGCTGTCATGTTCTCTACAGTGTCAATGAGTCCAGCATCCGAAACTTTCTTCATGAGTCCCACAAGTTTCATTAGGGAATCCCTGTTCTGCAACAGTCCTTCTATCATGGGCTCTATATCGTCTTCATCTTGATTTCCATCCAGCTCAACAGCTTTTATTTTATCTACCATTTCATCCACCTCACAAAACTCCCCTGATCAGACTTGAGAAATAAGTATCAGAAGAAGTGTATTTCAGTAGAAAATCAGATTTGCTCGGTATTGTTGGATCAGGAACCCTGTCGTAAGAACAATGAACAGTAAATGCCGTATCCATGCCTGTCAGGGTAGTAACTGACAATTTTCCGTCATAATCTGTTTCGAATAGGCCGCCAACAACCTCATGCGCAATCTTAGACGCAAGATATGTAGCCTGATAATGGGCCCCCGATCCGGTCTTTACGATTGGCAGGTTGGCAGTGTCCCCTATTGCAAAAATATCGTCGAATTTACCATAGTTAAGTTTCTTCTTGTCTACATCAATATACCCAAAACTTCCAGCCATTCCGGATTCCTCAATAAACTTCTGTCCACGGTGTGGAGGTGGCATCACCAGGAGAGAATACTTCATTGAATCACCCTTTTCCGATAATATTTCCCTGTTCTTTGCGTTTATTGATTTTGGATTGAAACCGGTTGTGTATTCAATATTGCATTTCTCAAACATCTCCTCGGCAGACCTGGAAATTGCTTTAACCGATGAGATGTTCTGTTCTGGTGTTGCAAATGTTATAGACAACTTGTCCCTTATGCCTCTCTCATCAAGGTAACCGTTCAAAAGAAGTGCAAATTCAATCAGCGACGGAGCGTATTGAACAGGTCCTTCCGGTTGAGCTATTAGTATATTACCCGAGGAGGTAGAGTCCAGCGCAAGTTTGAGTTCCATGGATCTGTTCAGATCAAAGAAATGTTTCGCCTCACCCTCATAACCTGGCATTTCCTCCGGAGCAAACCTGTTTCCGGTTGCCACTACGAGATAATCATAAACATAAGTCTTTCCAGATTTCAGGAGGACAACCCTGTCTTCATAATTGATCCTGTAGACTTCATCGCTGAGGTAATCTATACCTCCATTGAGGAGAAATTTTGAAGTCTTGAGGCTCTCCCTGTAATTTTTAAGGCCGAAAGATACAAACAGTCCATCTGCCTTGTAGAAATGTCTCTGGGAGTTACCTATAAGAGTTATCTCAATCTCATCTGGAACGGTAACTTTCCTGATCTTATTTGCCAGAGTGATGCCTGCACTTCCATCTCCTAGTATTACAACCCTTTTAGCCAATACCATCTGATCACCTTGAAATTCATATCACCTATTCGCAAATTTCCCTCATCTTTCGAATTTTGACGTAAGATTCACATTTGCTGTTCAGTTGAAAGGTAATCTGTTGAGTCTTTATAGTTTTTTTCCACAATTTCACATTTGCGTGCAGGATTCCCCATTTCCCAGCAGAGAAAATGAAAGTGGTTTCTCTTTATTATGCCATGTAAAGCGTGGTCTCTCCGCTGGTGGAAATAAGAGATATTGTCGAGTGGAATATTGCATCATTCCATACTGCCTACGCGAGGATAACGTAGAGAGGTGACATCCTCCCACGTCTGAAGAACGTGGGCTTCCCG
>JAJZOT010000133.1 GCA_021847855.1 Thermoplasmata archaeon
ACACTGTGTCCCTCTGCAGTAATGTACGGTGGAACCTTTGGTCAGTCCATGATCTCATTCAATTACGAATCCAGATTCAGCAGGAAAAATATAGGCAGTCATTTTAAAGGGTGGGTTATTTCCGTAATTTCATCTCTTTGGGTCATAATGATTGCTGTCTCATTGCTCTCCTATTTTACCACGACAAAGATGGGTTATTTCGACCTTTACGGTATAGATGTTTCAGTTTACTTTTCATTTTTTATATGGAATTTCCTCTGGTATATTTTCTTCATATCCATGCCATTCGTGGGAATGAGCCCATGCAGAAGATACGGGTGGTGCACCACTGGGACATTCGTAGGGTTATTCAGCAAATTGGGATTGTTCAAACTCAAAGTGAAAGATCCACATACCTGCGTAACGTGCCCGACTAAAGACTGTGTTTCCGCTTGTGAAGTTGGACTGGGCGATCTTGCCGGACAATTTATAAAAACAGGAGAGTTTAAAAGCTCAAAATGTGTTGGGGCAGCCTCGTGTCTCGAAGCATGTCCTTATGACAATATATTCTTCTACGATATCAGAAATTATCTAAAAGAAAGAAAAAGCAAAAACTGAGTTTTGCTCAATCAAAGTCCTTTGTAGAAACTTTAAGCTTCTTCTTGGGTGGGGCCATATCTATATGCTGGAACTGTGGTTTGAGCTTCTCAAGAACTCTCGGAAGAGAGGTGTATTCCATTTCATCTTCAGGAAGCCTGTGTGGCTCAAATGGACCCATTCTCCTCAGGTAGTCTACGATGTCAACTGCTGTTTTTCTTGCCCCATCGAAAGCAGGATCATCAAACATATCAACAGGACCAGTCAGTTTTCCATCCTTAAGCACAAACCCAAGTGCAACTACTCTTGGAGGACCGTCGAATCTTGTCATCTTTGCATCTTTCATTCCAACTGGCATAAGAGGCCCATTGAAGGAACCCCTCATCCACCCTGATACCAGATAAGGGTGGGAGAATGCCTCCAGGGATTCTCCAGCCGCAGGCAATCCAGACTGTATCCTGACAATTCCTGCAGGGTCATCCTTCCCCACATATTCGCCTGCAATGAAGGAAAGTTTATCAGTGGTGATCACAGCTACATTCTCATCAGGAAGTTTTTCATGGTTATCTCTGGTGAAAACTCTCTTGACAACATATCTGCTCTTGGAACCTATCATGCCCATGATGTCATACATGTGCTCAGGAGTACTGAGGTAAATCTTTTTTCCTTCGATAATATCCCATATCTCAAATTTAAATCCATCGTGCATATTCGGATCTATAACCAGCCCTGGAGTGTTATATGGATCCGCAAACATCTTGAATATGGGGAAATTAAAAGCTCCAGGTTCCGTTTTGTCCATCATGTAGATAATAAAAGGCTCTGATTTTCGTGCATTTATCTCCATCTCGGCGACACCTGGACCCATTCCCTTGATGTTGCCGGAAAAGGAATCCTTGAGAAGATCCTGCCCTGCCCCGTACAATCCAACCTTTTTTGCCAGAGCCGTACCTGCTATGAAAGCATTCCAGGCCAGCTCATGAACTTCCGGATCGTCAACTCCTCTGTCATGTACCATAGTAATCTGTATGTCATCTCCCACATGAGAGATAAAATGGTCACTCAGGAGTCCGTTTCCATGTTCCCTGATGAATTTGCCAACTTCCTGTACAACAGGTTCATACACACTGGAATGTCCCGGAAGACTACCAATGTCAGCCTTTATGTGAGATATCGTAGTTTTCATGGTGTAAATTAGGTAATTCAACATTTAAAGGTTTTGGAGGCCATATTTTTTGATAGTCAATTAACGATTTATTCTTCATTTTACATCGGCATTTTTAAAACTTAAAGACATTGGAGAGTGAAAAGGATTATAATTGAAGGTTTTATTATAGCTGGCAATGCCTAACCCTATTCTCATCGTTCTACTGATCCTTATTATATGGGGTCTCATACTTGTAATTGCAGCCCCATTTATAAGAAAATCAAAGCATTTTTCGTTTATGGGTCCTGCAATTATGGTAAAGGCGGTTAAAAACCGTAAGATAATGGACAAAGTATCTTCAAGGTTTCCCGGAATAGCATTCTCCAGGATATCAGTAGTGCTGGTAATCATTTCTTCAGTAGTTGCTATGGTATTCCTGGCGTATGGTTCTTACCTGGCAACTGTAGTGCGGAACGTGAGTCCCCCATCTCTCCTTCTATATCTCGTTTTACCGGGAATCAATCCGGCAATACCTATTGTATTTGGCACTGTTTCACTTATTGCCGCAGTGGTGATTCACGAATTTTTCCATGGAATTGTGGCAAAAAAGCACAATATAACTGTGAAATCAGTGGGAGCACTTTTTTTCATTGTTCCCATAGGGGCATTTGTTGAACCTGATGAAAAGGAAGTAACTGACGCTGATCCAGTTATAAGGAGAAGGATATTTGCTTCCGGACCAGGCATAAATATTGTGATAGCAATATTTGCGTTACTGATACTTCTTTTTGTATTGGCCCCAGTGGCAACACCCATACATTCAGGACTTTATGTTGAAAGTGTGCAGGCCAATTCTTCTTACAGTTCAATACCGGACCAGAGTGAGATAACTTCCATTGGGAACTACTCGGGTACACAACTTTACAGCATAATGGAAAACTCAACACTGATACCTGGAAGCATAACTGATGTAACGGTATTCAATGGCCACACTTATGCGCAACAAAAAGTTCCAGCTGGTCTGGTAGTAGCAGGTACGATTAGAGGGTTTCCAGCATACGGTAATATAACGCCTGGGAGTATATTATATAAATTAAATGGAGAGTATGTGTATAACTCAACACAACTGAGCAATATTCTGAATAACATAAGGCCGGATACCAGCATAAAAGTCATCACACTGAATTACAATTCAAACCTAAGCAGTCCCGTTGAGAAAAATTTTACCTTAATAACCGGATCAAAGTACAGTTACTATTCCCAGTATGACCCAACTGCAAACAGTTATTCCTACAAAAACCAGAGTTTCATAGGGGTTGAGATAAGTTATCTTGGGATAAGCTTGATTCCAATAAACGACATAAGATCAGAGGTTCTTGGAACATCCATGCTTACAAGCCCATGGTATGGAACCCTGGGCACAATAGCACTTCCGTTCTCTGGACTTTCACCAATTCCTGGAAAACTTGCAAGCCTGTTTTCAACACCATTTAATCCATTCATATTCTGGGGACTTTTCAATATGTTGTTCTGGCTGTTCTGGATGGACTTTCTCCTTGGATTAACAAACGCTCTTCCATTCTTTATTCTTGACGGGGGGCAATTCTTTAAAGACACCCTCAAGATCACTTCCAGAAGGAGAATATTCGCGAAACTCGGCGAGGAAAAAACAATAGCAAATATTGCGCTGCTCATGAATTTCATAGTATTTTTTCTCATTATTTGGGAGATAGTTGCTCTGGAGATAGCATAGAAACCAACGGTTTGGAGCTGAAATTCCGTCTTCGCAGGATAGTGATGAAAGCAAGGAAAAACACGACTTTGTTATCTGGACACTGAGGTCTCCTCCGGCAGACATAGGTGAAAGCTGCAGCGTTGCATATCATTTCATTGGTTCCCGTTTAAGCGAAGTGGAAGATTGGCAAGAAAGACAGAGTACATTGTGGTTGGATGAGGTTCAATATAGTGGAGATTCTGTTTGTAGTCCTTGGTGTTGAAAGCCTCCTGTGGGAACTTGCAGGGGTGCCAAATCCTGCAAGCAATGGCTTTTGTAGGTCCAGATTAATACATAAAGTCGTAATATAGAACCTCATGAGTGGATCTCACGTTTCAAGAGCGGATAGAAGACAGGTCTTGCTGTTTTCATGCATGATTGGAAACCATATCTAAAGGGTTAGTTCTTCCAGTTTTTTCATACACATATAAGTCATTTTCATATTCCATTCTGATCATTCAGAACGTTTGATCCGTCTTCTTTGGGTTCTCAATGCAATAACTTTAATATTGATTCAAAATTATCCGGCATAGATCAGAAGGATGATAAATTATGGCATTCCCCGAAGCAGTTGAGAGAAGACTTAACAAAAAGATATGTATGAAATGCAATGCAAGAAACTCTCCGAGAGCCAAACAATGCAGAAAATGCGGTTACACGGGACTGAGAATGAAAGCCAAGGAAAGAAGAGGCGGACAGTAAGAGAAATCCCAGATGGAAAAACCGGAAGTTGCAATTATACGCATGGAAGGTACGAATTGTGAGGACGAGGCTTTTCATGCTTTTCAGGATTCTGGTTTTGTGCCCAGATACGTTCATATAAACGAACTTAAAAATAAGAGGTATGACCTCCAAAGTTTTTCATCCATATTTCTTCCCGGTGGTTTTTCGGCCGGTGATTACATAAGGGCAGGTTCAATATTCTCTGCCAGACTGGCCGAGTATTCCCTTAAAGACCTGAAAAAATTTGTAGACGAGGGAAAACCAGTGATAGGGGTGTGCAATGGTTTCCAGATCCTTGCTGAGCTGGGGTTCATTCCCGATCTCGATGGAAGAAAAGAGAGAAGAGTTGGACTGGCTCCCAATGGATCAAACAGGTTCGAATGCAGAATGTGCTATGTTAAGCTCACTGGAAAAAGTAGCATACTGGGCAAAATACAGAAAGATTTCCCTTATATGGTTCCTGTGGCACATGCTGAGGGGCGGATTGTTACTGCAAGAGACAATAATTTTGTTGAAAAGCTGGAGGAGAGTGGACAGATTTTATTCAGGTATTCAATGCCAGACGGAAATCCTGCATCATACCCGTGGAATCCAAATGGCTCGGACGGGTCAATCGCGGGTCTCAGCAACGCTCAGGGAAATGTGATCGGGTTAATGCCGCATCCGGAAAGAGTCTACAATTATTTCGGAAAGCTCCCCGAAGGAATAAATAAAAATATCCTGGGAAAAAACTTTTTCGATTCCATCCGTGATTATATTTCAGTTAAGGCGCATTAGAACGTTCAGTAGCCTTCGCTGAATTTTCTGAGCATTGCATCAAGATTGTTTTTGGTCTCCCTCACCTTTGCTTCCAGTACACTTCTCAACTCCTGAAAGTCAAGCGATCTGAAAACCAGGTACTGACCCCCAGTCTCTATACATCTCATCTCTTTTTTAACGAGACCCAATGAGCTGAGTTTCTGTAAATTCTTGTAGACAGTTGTACGATTCCTTTTTACTTCCATGGCCAGTTGATCCAGTGTTTTTTCTTCCCTGTTGTTCAAGGAATAGAAAATCTTGTAGTCAATCTCATTGAGGGAATAAAGACATGAAAGAAGATCATTGCACGCTGCCTTCTTCCTTGAAATCTGATTCATAGAAAGCATTGTCAGGTATCCATAATGAATATAAAGAGATTTCGTGAAATTTGAAATATCGTCAAATTTATAACCACGGTACCAATTCGCAACAACAGGAAATGCATTCATACATTGCGCAGATAGGGATCGCAACGGCAATATTGATCTGATGCTCCCTCGTCTGTGTTAGGAAGGT
>JAJZOT010000134.1 GCA_021847855.1 Thermoplasmata archaeon
TTAACCGCTTCGGTAGTAGTAAAATGGAACTGGAAGAGATACAACCTATTGAGAAATTTACCAAATGGTTTACAAAAAACTGGGAGTTTGTTGGCTTGTTATTGCTCTTTTCGCTCTACATGTTCCTGGCAAACTTCTTCATGTGGGGCCAAACATTCCTGGATAGTTTTGTAAACTTTTCGGGAGGAAGTGATCCTTATTTTAATTATATTATTATACAGTACATATTATCCAACCATACAACGCTTCTTCACACTATAGGGCTTAATTACCCAATAGGATCAGGGAATCCAAGGAATCCTTTTTTCCACTGGATGATAGCATTTGTAGCGGTGATTCTTGGGCCACTCCTTGGCGGGTCATCAAATGCTGCATATTATGCATTCATGGAATTTGATGCGGTTTTCGGTGCACTGCTTATAATTCCAGTATATATGCTTGGAAAAAGCATTCTTGGAAAGAAAGCAGGAATGATAGGTGCTGTTCTATACACATTGATGCCAAGCAATCTTTCATCGGGAATCCTATCTGATGGAAGGATGCACACTCCTGAACTTATTTTCGCATTTTTTGCAATATACTTCTTGGAAAGGGCAGTAAGGTTTTCATCCAAAGAGAGAATTATACAGGGCAGTCTTTTCAATGTTAAATCGTATTATGGGGATCTGAAAAGATACATAAGAAACAATAGGAAAGCTACAATTTATGCTCTTCTTGCAGGAGCAACTTATGGGGCCCTTCAGCTTTCCTGGCAGGGACATGCTTACATTCTTGCTATTGTTACTATATATGTAGTTATCCAGTTGATAGTGAACCTATTCCTTTCAAGGAATAATGAGTATCTCGTTTATGTAAGTTTTATATTTGTCGCGATTTCATTCTCTATGAGTGCTTATTATTATTACGCTGCAAACAATGCTCCAAGTGCATGGTTTATCCCACCACTTTACATAGGATTGGGAATGATATTAATATCCGTTATCATGAGCATAGCGGGTAGAAAACCATGGATCATTTCTGTTCCAGTAATGATTCTCTTCATCGGAGTATCTCTCGCGGGCCTTTACAAATTCGCACCTCATATTTTCAATGAAATCATATCGGGAGAAGGATATTTCATAAAGACCAGAGTTTATCAGACAATAGCTGAAGCTCAATCGCCACCTCTTGGTCAGTACATTGGAGGATTTGGGGTAGCACAATTTATACTTGGTATTGCTGGTTTTGCTTACGTTACCTATTTGTTTGTCAAACAAAAATCTGATTCTCTCCTTTTGCTTCTAGTGTTTAGCGGCGTCTCAATATATATGAGTTTTGCAGCAGCTAGATTCAATGTAACTGCAGCACCAAGTTATGCCATACTTGGTGCAGCACTCCTTGCATATTTCTCCAATTTGCTAAAACTTGACAAAAATGTGAGTGAAGACAAAATTAAAAGAACTTATAGAAGAAGTAAGGCCCTTAAAGGCAATATTAAATGGCTTCAAGCTGCATTTGTATTTTTAATTGTGTTTGGCATTCTCATACCCTCGGGTCTTGGAGTTGTTTCAGCGGCTGTTCCCGGAAACTCTGCAACTTCAGTGAATCATGAGGTTTACAATGCACTTCCATCGTTTTTGAAACCCCCGTCTTACCTTGCAAACCAGAGCGCATATTTCGGTACAACTGGTTCATTTATCACAAATTCAACAACTCCCTTATCAAAATCCCTAGAATGGCTCGCAACACAACAGCAAAATCTCTCTCTCGCAGAGAAGCCTGCTTATGTTAACTGGTGGGATTATGGGTTCCAAGAATTATGTCAGGGAAAGCATCCAACCGTGGCCGATGATTTCCAACAGGCATATCAGGTAGCTGGGCAAATATTGCTTTCCCAAAATCAGTCACAGATAATTGCCCTTATGTCAGCAAGGCTGATACAGGCTTCATTACAGGAAAACAATGGACAATTTACACCTGTAATGAAAAGTGCACTTTCTGAATACCTGAATACATCAGAAATAAATACTCTTCAGAGTATTTATAACAACCCTCAACAGTATGTTCCATGGATCCTGAACAATGCCTCTATATATGGACAATTCATTCCATCAATTTCACCCACTAACGCATATTTTGCCCTGATTAAAGGACAGTTAGCATCAAAAGTGAGTCTGACTAATCTGGTAAACCTATATCAGAATCTGCAAAGTGTTACAGGATGGAGTATTCAATATATACAAGCCGATCATTCACTTTTCCCTCTTAACGGACTGAACACAGGTATATTCTATGCTCCTGCTTATCTTACAGACACGCCATCATACATAACTCCTGGAGGAGGAGTTGTTCCTACTGCATATTACCAGATTTTTGCGCAGACTCCAAATGGAACCTATCCGTTAAATCAACTTCCTACAAACCTGATTCCAACAGGGTATACAATTCAATACACGCCTGCATTCTATAACACCACCATTTACAGGGCAATGATAGGATTACCTCCAACTGCAGTAGGACAGACACAAGGAATTCCCGGTCTAACATTTGGAACAACGAAATATACTATGCAACCTGCCTGGAACATGAGTAATTTCGAGTTAGTATATGATGGTGTCCCTTATAATCCATATAAAAACTTCAGCGCACACCCAAATGCCTTCAAACTTCTTCCTATCCAGCAGGCGTACAATCTTCAAAAGAATGGAATAGGTACAGCATTTATATTTCCACAGGTTTCATCTATAATTCAGGGCACTGACCCAATTCTGAGATATTTCCCCGGAGCAATTGTGACAGGTCAGGTTAAGACAAATTCAGGGATACCTGAATCAGGCATAAGAGTAACCATAGTTGATCAATATGGGATACCCCATCAGACGGTTTTAACGAACTCAAATGGATACTATAACATAACAGCACTTCCTGGCAATGACACTCTCATTTACTCTTACGGAACTTTAAACTCAGAAAATCTTGAAGGAAAAAATTTCCTCCATGCTATTGGATTTGCTATTTCAAACCAGCAGGCTGAAAGAAAAGACCTTGCTCTGAACTCTACCACTGGACTTCCCAACTACTATCTTGTTCAAAATTACTTGGTAGGGAATTTTAACTCTTCAGGCACAGTTGAAAAACAGGAACAAAACGGTATTAATGGAAAAAGTTACAGCACAACTAAGGTAGAGAATGGGACTGTAATATTGCAGAATCATATATCTGGGCAGTTCTATAATTTCAGCATAAATCATGGATCATACAATGTAACTGGTATTCCACAGGGTAACTACACAGTATCGGTTTATTCTAATGGAATCACGTATCGTGATATACAGGACAATGTTTACACTCCAGATTCTAACATTGGATATGCCATTAAAATACCTATGTCTCTAATTCAGGTAAACCTTACTTACAATGGTCAAAGGATTTCCGGTGCAACAGTATATGCAGGAAAATACACTGCGACGACAAATAGCACAGGTACTGCACTCTTATACACTGTTAATGGATCATATCCTGTGTATGCAAAATTAGGGAACAGTATAACACAGATATCTGATGTCAGTATTCCGGTGCTAGGAGGAAACAAAAGCCTAAATCTCGCACTATTGCCAGCTGTAAGATTAACTATTGGCATTTCAAATCAGGGATTCACACCTTCTGTATTGGACATATACCAATCTTCATACTCGTTAAATGTACTGCAACTTCAGAAAAATGGCAGTGTCTACACAGGACTTGTTCCACTAGGCTATTATAGTGTATATGACACTTATGACAACATGACGGTACTTCAGGGTGTTAATGTGAATTCCTCTGGAACTTACACCTTACATGCATATTCCTCTGCTATATTGAAAGTAACAAATTCCAATGAAAATCTAACTCAGTTATCAGGATATCTCAGTTTAACTAATAACCAGGGAACGATTATAAAATTAATTCAGTCATTAAATCAGAATATTTACCTTCCTGCAGGATTCACTTACACAATCTACTCTTCAGCATTTACCAGCACGACTGATTATGTTGCTACCACAACTGTGAATCTTAACCAAAATACTCAAACATATATAGATTTCCAGACAGCAAAAACAATTCAGATAGGAATTTATAACCCTTCAGTTGCAGCTGTTTACGATAGTCAATCTTCAGCAAGTTCAGGAGTTGCAATGATATATCTAAATGGAGAAGCTTATGGATCTGCAATTATTAATGCAAGGGGAAATACGCTGATCGCATACAATGCACAATCCTTATCTGGCTTTACTATGAAAGCTTATTCAGAAGGATTCTCAACTTCTACATTTACTGTCTCCACTCAGACAAATGCACCTTTAAATCTTCAGAAATCCAATGTGTCTCTTAAATTCACTTCAGTGAATGGTGGCGCACTACTTGATGGAAAAATTACACTTGTAGGTTATTCTAATTACACTTCCAATATCATAAATGGAAAAGTTAGTTTTAATTTGCCGTATGGTTCATATTTCATTAAAATATTTGGAGGCAATCAGATAATTTCCTCTTACCAGCAGATTCTTACTGTTTCAACTGGAACATATTCTAAGTCATATAATTTTACTAGTCATGTTGGTTTCATCGTAAACGGTGTGCAATCTTTCAAGATTTTCAATAATGGTACGTTGATAAATGAAGTAAATGGAACTATTGCGCCAGGAACTTATACGGTATATGAACTTGGAAATTCGATGCAATCTGGAATAATAACTTATAGGATAAACAGTAACACAACAGTGAATGCCGTATTATACAACTCATATTGGCTCAATCTCACCAATAATTTGGGAATAAGTACAGGTAATTTATTGATAAATTCATCATCTGGGCTGATAAATCTCACATCAATGTCAAGCATTCTTCCGCAAGGGTCTTACTCTGTACATTATTATGACAATTTAGTGAATTCGACTGGTGAATTCAGAATTTACCATAATATGAACGTGTTTTTGAAATCTAACATACAAAGCAACATTACTTTGAGTGTGGCCCCTTTCTTTACACAGGTAAACGGTCTTTCACTTTACTCAGATGTTTCTATGGCTGCAGTCAATGTCTCTTTCTACAAAAATAATTTGCTTGAAGGATGGACTTATACTACAGGGTCTGGCCATTACAATTTCAGTCTCGTTAATGGAACTTATACCTTGTATGCATACAGCAAATCAGCAATGGTAGCATATCTTGGCCATGTCAATATAGGCATCTTTCAGGGTACTTCTACCAATAATATATCCTTAACACCTGCCAATTACATATATGTTTATACTTATTTAGGGCAAGCACCTAAAGCTGAAAATGTAAACTTAACAGTTGCAGACCTTGGAATATCGGCCACTTCTGGTAGTGGAACTCTCCTTCCTGCGAAAAACATAACATTCACTTCATACATTTCAAACACTGTTACAGTGAACAATTACACATTTTCCAACGAGTACCAGTCATCAACTACAATATACACGAACAAAACACAAACAGTTAATCTGGTGCTGCAAAAGGTAATTAATGGAAACGTTTCAATCAAG
>JAJZOT010000135.1 GCA_021847855.1 Thermoplasmata archaeon
GTGAGTCCTGTTGGGCTCTTCTTCGGTTTAATGGCTGCCGTCAGCGGCGCGTTTTATACAATATATGCCAGGGTTCTTGTTAAGAAGGAGGGTTTTGAGCCGACTATCAGCATGGGCTTTCTTTTTGCCTGCATTCCTGTTACAATTTTTGGATTATATCCTTCGATAAGGTATATTTCAACTCTTTCTGCCATGCCACTTGGATCAATACTGACAATAGCAGGCCTGATCTTATTTGTTGTTATTGTCGGTACTGTTGGTGCATTTTATCTGTACATAAAGAGCATGAAACACATAAATTCCAGCGACGCATCAGTTACTGCATCAATGGAGCCCATTTCTGCGGCTATATTCTCTGTTCTGATACTTGACATATTCCTGACGGGGATTCAGTATCTGGGTGCTGCAATAATCATACTTTCAATATTTTTTATCCAGATTGATTCATCGAGAAACAGATAAGTACAATGTCCATGACTATAATCATTTTAAAAGTCGATCAGCAGGTAATATCACTGAATCCTTAAAAGAGTGATATAAATTACCATTTTATGTCGAAGGAACCCGATCCAATTTACATGGAAGTATTCTCATTAGATTTAAGGCCCAGCTTTTTCAGAGTCTCGCGTGAGCAGAAAGAAAATCTTCTAATGGAGATAAACCAGACTCTCTCTGCATTCAGGGACGGCGAGGTTTCGTTAAAACTATACAGATCGATAAGGTATGATGCATCCTTCATAGTATGGCTCTGTACACACAATGCAGACAGGATAGGCGATCTCGCGTCAGCCCTTAAGACTAGCAGCAAGGGATTTGTAAAGATTGTCATGGGACTGTTTTCCATTTATGATGAATCACCGTATCTGAAGAAGGGGATTTCTCTTGACGATACCGTGAAAGAAGCGTCAGGGAAATATATCGTTGCTTACCCGATGTCAAAATCCAATGACTGGTACCAGTTGCCATACGAAGAGAGGAAATCCATAATGGCAGAACACATCGGGACGGCACTGTCACACCCTGAGAACAAAGGCATCAGGTCATACACAACCTACAGTTTTGGCATATCAGATTCAGAATTTGTTGTTATATACGAAGTCGAAAACCTGGTTTCCTGGTCCAGGGTAACACAGAAACTCCGTGAGGTAAAGGCAAGGAAGTGGATCACGTCAGAGACGCCTGTTCTTGTTGGATACAGGATCGACAGAATCGAGTTTCCCGGCGGAGGTCACTGATTGGTATTATTCATTTTGAGATATTCGGAAATAGGCCTTAAAGGACCAAAAAAACGATCCGAGATGGAGAGGAGGCTGATAAGCAACATCAGATCTGCACTCGATAATATGGAAATAAAAATAACGAGGGAAAGAGGCAGGCTGTTTGTTGAGGCATTGAAAGAATCGGATGCAATGCGTGTACAGGAATCGCTCTCACATGTATTCGGCGTTAAATCCTTCTCTAAATGCAAAAGGGTAAAATTCAGCACACTTGATGATCTAATTGATCTTTCTTTCGAGGAATTCAGGGATTCTGTGAATGGGAAAAAATTTGCAGTCAGGGTGCGCAGGACCGGGGACCACGACTTTTCCTCGATCCAGGTCGAAAGGTTGCTTGGGGAAAGGCTCTATCCTTTCTCATCCGGTGTGAACCTGAAGAACCCGGAAGCTGAGGTCCAGATGGAGATAAGGGAAAACACAGTATATCTTTACAATAACATCATTTCGGGTCCAGGTGGATTTCCTCTTGGTACACAGGGAAGAATGGTGTCGCTCGTTTCTGGTGGAATTGATTCACCTGTTGCGTCCTGGATGCTCATGAAGCGGGGCTGCCAGATAGATGTTGTCTTCTGCTCACTTGCTTCTCCAATCGATACCCTTGAATTCCTTGGAACAGTAAAGCCCCTTGCTGATGTGTGGTCATACGGATCTGAAATGAGGATCCACATCTTCGACTGTTCACCACTGGTAGAGTCAATGATCCATGGTGAAGGCTTCCTTCATCCAAACGTTGGTTTCAAGAAGTTCATATACGAAGTAGCAGGAATGGTTGCGGAAAGGATTGGCGCATATGGCATAATAACAGGGGAATCAATCGGACAGGTGTCGTCCCAGACAGCCGAAAATCTGGCCGCCCTTTCTGCGACGGTCAAGCTCCCGGTACACCGGCCGCTGATTGGCTTCGATAAGGATGAAATTGTCGATATGGCAAAGAGGATCGGTACTTTCCCCAAGGAAAGCATGGGAGAATTCTGCTCCATTTTCTCTCTTAATCCGAGCGTATCTATCAAGAGGGAGGAACTCGAAAGCGATAACGTCAGTGAAGAAGTCTTAGATGCAGTATTGAAGAGCGAGATCGTACTTGGAAAATCGCAGATTGATGGATTCATTCGTGACATCAGAGCATTTGATTTGCGGAATCCATCTTTTTTAGAAGGATCTGTAATAGTTGACTTAAGGGATGAGAGCAAATACAGAGAATGGCATCCTCAGGGAGCGATCAATTACCCTTTATCCATAGTTAACGAACTGCCCAGAAAGTACGGTTATGACAAGACCTTCCTGTTCTACTGTTCTCAGGGATTAATGAGTGCTTATGCATCCTCAAAGCTAACAAAATTAGGTGTAAAGTCAATGTTTACAGACGAAAAAAAATTAAAGAAAATTTTTGAACAGAGAAAAAAAATAATAAAAAATTAGAAATTATTTTAGTTTTATTTTTTGTCGCTCTTCCTGACAGCAACTGCGATCAGGGAAATTACTGCAATGACTGCTACGATACCAAGGATTGCATACAGATCGCCCTGACTGATTCCTGATGTTACAGATGGTGCGGATCCTGATATGACCAGCGTGTGATAGGAGAAGTGCGGTATGTGGAATATTATAAGCATTCCACCGGATACTTTTATGACTGCATAGGAAGCTGTGGTGTTTGATGTTGCATTTATGACACCGTTGGAAGACTGGACGCCAACACTTACACCATCAAAGGACAAGTGCAGCGATGAGTCTGTTGCAATTACAGAATTTGATATGAAAATCGCAACGTTTGTACCAAGATGATGACCTGTTACTGCTGAGAGATCTATAGTGACCCTGCCATTCGTGATGTTTGCAACCACGGAATGCACTGTGGTATTGTAGGTTATGGTCATAGATGCGTTTGTACTGCTTCCATCGCTGATCGATATGACAGCTGCTATCCTGCCGGTCGCAAGTGCCTTCTCAACCGCTGATAATGCTCCGCTGAGCCTGCCCTGCAGTCCCGGCGGTGCAACAAGTGTAAGTCTTGCAGTGCCGTTCGTTGTAATATTGACATGGCTCCCTGTAATGTTTGCCATTGCGCCCTGTATGAAAATATATGCTGTGATGCCGTTTCCTGTTATATCAACAGCCTGTGGGCCTGCCTGTATGTTTCCATTCATTTCCATGTCGGTGTTTGCTGCCATATTTGCTGAATAGACTGAATCCTGCTGAGAAACTGAAAGGTTCGTCCCTGGTGTTTTGATAAGATGTGCACTCATGTTGTTACCAAGAAGCAGGTGAAGTGTTCCGTTATTCAGGATCATTCCGGTCTGCAAAACCTTGTTGTCATGAATCCCAATGATGAATGTGTTGTTTGCGTATACAAACAGTGAACCAAGTGTGATTGGAACATTGGGAGGAATGGAAGGCAGAATACTGGATCCTGTCATCAGTGAACCATTTCCTGTTGCGTATAGAGATGAGAACAGGACTGAACTTTCCATTCTGTATGTGACATTTGAAAAAACACCATCAGAGAATGTAAAGTTCGTATATTTGCCTGAAACGAATCCTGTAGTCGCATTATAGTTGAACTTGTCGTTGTTAAGGTACCTGTAGTTGCTGACAGCCTTTACAAACCTGTCGAAAGATATGATTCCGACCAGTGTGTAACCAGAGGACTGGAATGTTACCTGGTTGGATGATCCCTTCATCTGGGCGTTAGAAATTATGAAGAATGTTGTGTTGTTCACTACGATAGAATAGGCTGTTGACTGCATATTTCCGTAAGTATCTGATGAGAAACCCATTCCGTCCATCATTACTCCGACCTGAGAGTTGAAATCAACTCTTACCGGTACGGGTGTTGCTGTTAACGAAATATTCACCGCTGAGTCCATGTGGTTGGCCATTACCAGGAAAACTGAATTCTGAGAACTGTTTAGTATTGTTGCGTTTTTCATCTCAACGAAATTCATCCCTGTCATCAGGGGCAAACCAATCCTCCCGGAACTGTTTACAGTCAATTCCGTAGCCAGGAGCAAATTCCCATTTTCGCCTTTGTATGATAGGTCTGTGATAGTGCTGGTTGTTGTGTTCAATCCATAGCTGTAATAGCCAGTGGATTGGGTGTTCGTAGATGTGTTGGCAAATGATGTCCCTCCAACAGCGAGCAGAAGGAGGGGGATTATAGCTATCAATGCTATGATTTTGTTGTTCATCCAATCCAGATTCAGAGGTATATATATTGTTATATTGGTACGTTATTGTACCAAAATTATTGTTCAGCAGATTCTTCAGATATATGCAGATCGCGGAATTTCTTCGCGTGAATTATTGCCAAAGATACTGCTTCCTCGGGTGTTTTGCATTCAATATAATTACCGTTCTCATGCCCCACATCAAGATGATGTACTTTGCCAAGGGCAAGAACGGTCCTCATGGAAGATAGTGCAAAATAGAGTTCGCTCATAGTACCTGCCGCACCATCTATTGCTATAACAACCTCACCCCCGCGGACTACGAGAAAATTCCTTGCAAAACCGATACCAGTCGGTATTTTTACCGTTAGATATTCATTGCCGTTTGCTGTTGTGAAACCGGGCAGGATACCTACAGATATGCCACCCCCTTCCTTAGCGCCCTTTGCCACTGCCTCCATTACGCCGGTCAAACCGCCGCACAGGATAACTGCCCCCTCTTTCGCCAGGAGGTAACCAGTTCTGAATGCAAGATCATAATGGTAATTGTCAGGGCTGCTTCCCCCTATTACTGAGACGTTAAACATCACAAGTCATTGCATTGTGATTTAAAGAAGATTCTGTTCACCGATGATCCTTTCAAGCAACTAAAAGGATTATTAGAGGAAAATCATTATACCTGCTGTAGACCGACATGAGCAGTGGCAGAATTCAGCAGTATCCGCCTGCAAAAGTACAGGCAATGATCGAGGAGGACGGTGAATCCATAGCAATTATTGATGTCAGGGAGCCATGGGAGTATGCAAGTGATACCGGCCACGTCAAGGGATCTTTACTGATACCAATGAACCAGATCCCTGATAGTATCGAAAAGATAAGGGAAATAGCGCGTGAAAAGAAGGTAGGCATAATATGCAACAGCGGTCATCGCAGCTACTATGTAACATCCTTCCTGGTGGACAACAAGATTGAAAATGTGTTTAATATCGAGGGCGGAATAATCAAGTGGCTTCTCTCGGACCTGGGGGTAGAGTACGGTGACACAGAACCAAGCAAATCTGATTAAAAACATGGAGGATAT
>JAJZOT010000136.1 GCA_021847855.1 Thermoplasmata archaeon
TCGGTAGTAGTAAAATGGAACTGGAAGAGATACAACCTATTGAGAAATTTACCAAATGGTTTACAAAAAACTGGGAGTTTGTTGGCTTGTTATTGCTCTTTTCGCTCTACATGTTCCTTGCAAACTTCTTCATGTGGGGCCAAACATTCCTGGATAGTTTTGTGAACTTTTCGGGAGGAAGCGATCCTTATTTTAATTATATTATTATACAGTACATATTATCTAGCCATACAACGCTTCTTTACACTATAGGGCTTAATTACCCAATAGGATCAGGAAATCCAAGGAATCCTTTTTTTCACTGGATGATAGCATTCGTAGCGGTGATTCTTGGTCCATTCCTTGGCGGGTCATCAAATGCTGCATATTATGCATTCATGGAATTTGATGCAGTCTTCGGTGCACTGCTTATAATTCCAGTATACATGCTTGGAAAAAGCATTCTTGGAAAGAAAGCGGGAATGATAGGTGCTGTTCTATATGCATTGATGCCAAGCAATCTTTCATCTGGAATCCTATCTGATGGAAGAATGCACACTCCTGAACTTATTTTTGCATTTTTTGCAATATACTTCTTGGAAAGGGCAGTAAGGTTTTCGTCCAAAGAGAGAATTATACAGGGCAGTCTCCTAAATGTGAAATCGTATTATGGAGACCTGAAAAGATATATACGAAACAATAGAAAAGCTACAATTTATGCTCTTCTTGCAGGAGCAACTTATGGGGCCCTTCAGCTTTCCTGGCAGGGACATGCTTACATTCTTGCTATTGTTACTATATATGTAGTTATTCAGTTGATCGTGAACCTATTCCTTTCAAGGAATAATGAATATCTCGTTTATGTAAGTTTTATATTTGTCGCGATTTCATTCTCGATGAGTGCTTATTATTATTACGCAGCGAACAATGCTCCAAGTGCGTGGTTTATCCCACCCCTTTACATAGGATTGGGAATGATATTAATATCCGTTATTATGAGCATAGCAGGTAGAAAACCATGGATCATTTCTGTTCCAGTAATGATTCTCTTCATTGGTGTATCTCTCGCGGGCCTTTACAAATTCGCACCTCATATTTTCAACGAAATCATATCGGGAGAAGGATATTTCATAAAGACCAGGGTTTATCAGACAATAGCTGAAGCTCAATCGCCACCTCTTGGTCAGTACATTGGAGGATTTGGGGTAGCACAATTTATACTTGGTATTGCTGGTTTTGCTTACGTAACCTATTTGTTTGTCAAACAAAAATCTGATTCTCTTCTTTTGCTTCTAGTGTTTAGCGGTGTCTCAATATATATGAGTTTTGCAGCAGCTAGATTCAATGTAACTGCAGCACCAAGCTATGCTATACTTGGGGCTGCACTCCTTGCATATTTCTCCAATTTGCTCAAACTGGACAAAAATGTGAGTGAAGACAAAATTAAAAGAACATACAGAAGAAGTAAGGCACTTAAAGGAAATATTAAATGGCTTCAAGCTGCATTTGTATTTTTAATTGTGTTTGGCATTCTCATACCCTCAGGTCTTGGAGTTGTTTCATCTGCGGTTCCCGGAAACTCTGCAACTTCAGTGAATCATGAGGTTTACAACGCACTTCCATCGTTTTTGAAACCCCCGTCTTACCTTGCAAACCAGAGCGCATACTTTGGTACAACCGGTTCATTTATCACAAATTCAACAACTCCCCTATCAAAATCCCTAGCATGGCTTGCAACACAACAGCAAAATCTCTCTCTTGGAGAGAAACCTGCTTATGTTAACTGGTGGGATTATGGGTTCCAAGAATTATGTCAGGGAAAGCATCCAACCGTGGCTGATGATTTCCAACAGGCATATCAGGTAGCTGGGCAAATATTGCTTTCCCAAAATCAGTCACAGATAATTGCCCTTATGTCAGCAAGACTGATACAGGCTTCATTACAGGAAAACAATGGACAATTTACACCTGTAATGAAAAGCGCACTTTCTGAATACTTGAATGCATCTGAAATTAATACTCTTCAGAGCATTTATAACAACCCTCAACAGTATGTTCCATGGATCCTGAACAATGCCTCTATATATGGACAATTCATTCCATCAATTTCACCCACGAACGCATATTTTGCCCTGATTAAAGGACAGTTGGCATCAAAAGTGAGTCTGACTAATCTGGTAAATCTATATCAGAATCTGCAGAGTGTTACAGGATGGAGTATTCAATATATACAAGCTGATCATTCACTTTTCCCTCTTAATGGACTGAACACGGGTATATTCTATGCCCCTGCCTATCTTACAGACACGCCATCATACATAACTCCTGGTGGAGGAGTTGTTCCTACTGCATATTACCAAATTTTTGCACAGACTCCAAATGGTACCTATCCGTTAAATCAACTTCCTACAAACTTGATTCCAACAGGGTATACAATTCAATACACGCCTGCATTCTATAACACCACCATATACAGGGCAATGATAGGATTACCTCCAACTGCAGTAGGACAGACACAAGGAATTCCCGGTCTAACATTTGGAACAACGAAATATACTATGCAACCCGCTTGGAATATGAGTAATTTTGAGTTAGTATACGACGGTGTACCTTATAATCCATATAAGAACTTTAGCGCACATCCAAACGCCTTCAAGATTCTTCCCATCCAGCAGGCTTACAATCTTCAAAAGAATGGAATAGGTACGGCCTTTATCTTTCCACAGGTTTCATCTATAATCCAGGGCACTGATCCAATTCTGAGGTATTTCCCCGGAGCAATCGTAACAGGTCAGGTAAAGACGAATTCGGGAATACCTGAATCAGGCATAAGAGTAACCATAGTTGATCAATATGGGATACCTCACCAGACAGTTTTAACGAATTCAAATGGATACTATAACATAACAGCACTTCCTGGCAATGACACTCTCATTTACTCTTACGGAACTTTAAACTCAGAAAACCTAGAAGGAAAAAATTTCCTCCATGCTATTGGATTTACTATTTCAAACCAGCAGGCAGAAAGAAAAGACCTTGCTCTGAACTCTTCCACAGGACTTCCCAACTACTATCTTGTTAAGAATTATCACGTAGGGAATTTCAACTCTTCAGGCACAGTGGAAATACAGAAGCAAAATGGAATTAATGGAAAAAGTTTCAACACAACCAAGGTAGAGAATGGAACTGTAATATTGCAGAATCATATATCCGGTCAGATATTCAACTTCAGCATCAATCATGGGTCATACAATGTAACCGGTATTCCGCAGGGAAACTACACAGTATCTGTTTATTCTAACGGAATCACGTACCATAATATACAGGACAATGTTTATACTCCAGATTCTAACATTGGATATGCCATTAAAATACCGATGTCTCTCATTCAGGTCAACATCTCTTACAATGGTCAAAGGATTTCCGGTGCTACAGTTTATGCTGGAAAATACACTGCAACAACAAATAGCACAGGTACTGCACTCTTGTACACAGTTAATGGATCGTATTCTGTTTATGGGAAATTAGGAAATAGTATAACACAGATATCTGATGTCATTATTCGGGTGCTAGGAGGAAACAAAAGCCTAAATCTCTCACTATTACCTGCTGTAAGATTAACTATTGGCATTTCAAATCAAGGTTTCACACCTTCTGTATTAGACATATACCAATCTTCATACTCATTAAATGTACTGCAACTTCAGAAAAATGGCAGTGTCTACACAGGGCTTGTTCCACTAGGCTATTATAGTGTATATGACACTTATGACAACATGACTGTACTTCAGGGTATTAATGTAAATTCCTCTGGAACTTACACCTTACATGCATATTCCTCTGCTATCTTGAAAGTAATAAATTCCAATGAAAATCTAACTCAGTTATCAGGATATCTCAGTCTTACTAATAGTCAGGGAACGATTATAAAACTAATTCAGGCATTAAATCAGAACATTTATCTTCCTGCAGGATTCACTTACACAATTTACTCTGCAGCATTTACCAGCACAACTGATTATGTTGCTACCACAACTTTGAATCTTAACCAAAATACTCAAACATACATAGATTTCCAGACAGCAAAAACAATTCAGATAGGAATTTATAACCCTTCAGTTGCAGCTGTTTACGATAGCCAATCTTCAGTAAGTTCAGGAGTTGCAATGATATATCTAAATGGAGGAGCTTATGGATCTGCAATTATTAATGCAAGGGGAAATACGCTGATCGCATACAATGCACAATCCTTATCTGGCTTCTCCATGAAGGCATATTCGGAAGGATTCTCAACTTCTACATTTACTGTCTCCACTCAGACAAATGCACCTTTAAATCTTCAGAAATCCAATGTCTCTCTTAAATTCACTTCTGTGAATGGCGGAGCATTACTTGATGGAAAAATCACCCTTGTAGGTTATTCTAATTACACTTCCAATATCATAAATGGAAAAGTTAGTTTTAATAATTTGCCGTATGGTTCATATTTCATTAAAATATTTGGAGGCAATCAGATAATTTCCTCGTACCAGCAGATTCTTACTGTTTCAACTGGAACATATTCTAAGTCATATAATTTCACTAGTCATGTTGGTTTCAATGTAAACGGTGTGCAATCTTTCAAGATTTTCAATAATGGTACGTTGATAAATGAGGTAAATGGAACTGTTGCGCCAGGAACTTATACTGTATATGAACTTGGAAATTCGATGCAATCTGGAATAATAACTTATAGTATAAACAGTAACACAACAGTGAATGCCGTATTATACAACTCATATTGGCTCAATCTCACCAATAATTTGGGAATAAGTACAGGTAATTTATTGATAAATTCATCATCTGGTTTGATAAATCTCACATCAATGTCAAGTATTCTTCCGCAAGGATCTTACTCTGTACATTATTATGACAATTTAGTGAATTCGACTGGTGAATTCAGAGTTTATCATAATATGAACGTGTTATTGAAATCTAATATACAAAGCAACATTACTTTGAGTGTGGCCCCTTTCTTTACACAGGTGAATGGTCTAGCACTCTACTCTGGCTCTTCAATGGCTGCAATCAATGTCTCTTTCTACAAAAATAATTTGCTTGAAGGATGGACTTACACCACAGGATCTGGTCATTACAATTTCAGTCTCGTTAATGGAACTTATACCTTGTATGCATACAGCAAATCAGCAATGGTAGCATATCTTGGCCATGTCAGTATTGGGATCTTTCAGGGTACTTCTACCAATAATATATCCTTAACACCTGCCAATTACATATATGTTTACACTTATGTCGGACAAGCACCTAAAGCTGAGAATGTAAACTTAACAGTTTCAGACCTTGGAATATCAGCCACTTCTGGTAGTGGAACTCTCCTTCCTGCGAAAAACATCACATTCACTTCATACATTTCAAGCACTGTTACAGTGAACAATTACACATTTTCCAACGAGTACCAGTCATCAACTACAATATACACGAACAAAACACAAACAGTTAATCTGGTGCTGCAAAAGGTAATTAATGGAAACGTTTCAATCAAG
>JAJZOT010000137.1 GCA_021847855.1 Thermoplasmata archaeon
TCAAAGATTCTCTTGTGGACTGCAGTACAATCATAAGCATATATTTTGAAGTGTCAGGAAAGTCCAACAGGCCGGCATCTGAAAGTGAATGAAGTGCAAGGCCGTCGAGGAATTCAGCGATCATAAGCGGAACTCCTTTGGCTTTGAGGTCACTGATTGAGGATGAAAGATTCCCCATACTGGAGAAGAAAGAAACTATCATTCCAGTTGCTTCAGGTACCGGTATGATCTTGAGGTAGGCCTTTGTTATGATTCCGAGAGTGCCCTCGCTGCCAACGAAAAGTGAAGTGAGATCATACCCTATTGTTCTCTTTAGTACCTTTCCACCAACTGCAATTTTTCTGCCATTGCCAAGAACAACATCCAAACCCAGGACCCATTCCTTTGTAGTTCCGTAAGCTATTGCCCTGAGCCCGCCCGCATTGGTTGCGATTGATCCGCCTACTGTGGCGATTGAGGAACTTGCTGGATCTGGAGGATAGAAAAACCCATTTTTATTTAGTGCGGCATTGAGGTCAGATAATATTACTCCGGGTTGTACTGCTACATATCTGTCCCTTGTGTTGACCTCTATAATCTTGTTCATTTTAACAGTGCTTAATACAATTGATTTTTCAATGGGAACAGATGAACCAGTCAATGATGACCCACCTCCGCGTGTAACTATGCTGACTCCACTCTTCCGGCATATATCAATTATCTTGCAAACCTGATCTGAGTTTACTGGAAAAGCCACCCCAATTGGAGTATTTCCAGTAATGTAGGAGGCATCGCTCGAATATTTTCCAATTTCCTCCTGTTTATTCACATAATTTGCTTTGAGAAGTTTAGAAAGCTGGATATTGATATCCATACCTTAACATATAGCGATCATACATAAATTCGTTGCAGTTGTAAGATTTGGCATATATGTCTGGTATCAAATTTATTTACCACCGCTTCTTATTTGGTTATGCTTAAAATAGATGACCTTGCATCCAGTTATGATGGTGAAAAAGCATTTCTTCTCGGAAATGAGGCAATTGCAAGGGGAGCGCTTGAGGCCGGGATTGGCATTGCAACTGCTTATCCTGGCACACCGTCCAGCGAGGTTGGAGATACACTTGCGAAAATTGCTAAAAAGGCTGGTTTATATTTTGAATTCTCTGTAAACGAAAAGGTTGCATTCGAGATGGCCTATGCCGCCGCTATTTCGAAGATAAGGGCATTGACGTTCATGAAGGTGGTGGGGTTAAATGTTGCTTCTGACTCTTTCATGACAGCAGCATATACTGGAATAGAAGCAGGCCTGGTCATAATGACTGCTGACGATCCCTCTATGTTTTCATCCCAGAATGAACAGGACAACCGCCATTACGCAGAGATGGCACATATACCTCTGATTGAGCCGTCCTCACCTCAGGAGGCAAAGGATTTCTTAGTATACGCATTCGAACTTTCCGAGAGGGAAAAGATACCCGTTCTCTTCAGGTCAACAACAAGGGTTAGTCACCAGAGGGGAATGGTTCATCTTGGAAAAATCAGGTCAGGGAATGAAGAAGGGCATTTCGAAAGAAATATTGAGAAATACCTCCCGTTCCAGCCATTTTCAATGAAAATGAAAAGTGAAATTCTTGACAAAATGCGAAGGATATCTGATTTGTCTGACGGTTCATACCTGAATAGGGTAGAGGGTGATCGTACTTCGAAAGTTGGCTTCATAGTTTCCGGAGCGGCATATGGACCCCTCATAGATGTGATCAATGATCTTCGCCTCGATGTATCTGTATTGAAGCTTGGCATAGTCAATCCACTTCCTAAAAAATTAATTGAGGGTTTCCTGAAAAGCCATGATACAGTGGCTGTTGTGGAAGAACTTGATCCATTTGTTGAGTCTGGTGTGAGAACAATTGCACAGTTGCGGGGTTTAAGAACAAAAATAATTGGCAAGATAGACGGTGTATTTCCTGAGAGTTTTGAGTATACACAGGATGTTATACATGATGCGATCGGCAGATTTATTGACATCCCGGAGAAAAGAGAAAGACGTGTTCTGAAGATCGACATACCTGGAAGATCTCCGGTGATGTGCCCCGGTTGCCCGCACAGGGGGACATACTATGCGGTTAAACGCGCTGTCAGGATGTCTGGAATCAGCAATGTGATATTCCCATCAGATATAGGCTGTTATTCGCTGGGCATATCCCAACCATATGAGCTCTCTGACACGCTATTGAGCATGGGTTCATCTATTGGGATAGCACAGGGTTTCTCAAAGTCAACCAAACAGAAAATAATCGCCTTCATAGGGGACTCAACATTTTTCCATGCAGGCATTCCTCCATTAGTAAATGCTGTCCATAATGGTTCAAATATCATACTAATTATTATGGACAATGCAGCTACTGCTATGACCGGGCAGCAGTCAAACCCTGGAATGCCGGTCGACAGCATGGGAAACATGGCGCAGGAAATCAGGATAGAAGATATTGTGCGGTCATGCGGTGTGAAGAATGTTTCAGTAGTTGATCCCTTTGATACAAGAGAAACAATGAGATCTGTCAGTAATGCGCTTCGCAGGGATGATTTATCTGTTATTATAACAAGGAGGGAATGCGCGATCATAACCGACCATTCAAGAAGAAAATTGGGTGAAATAGTACCATATGCAATAGATCAGTCAAAGTGCACGCAGTGTGGTAACTGTATTGAAAATTTTGCGTGCCCTGCCATCACATATTCATCCGGAAAAATAGAGATTGACAGCAGGTTGTGTGACGGTTGCGGACTTTGCTCAGAGATATACGTCTGTCCATTCAGGGCTATCTCGACGGCGGTGAATTGAGAAATGACTTTAAATATCAGGGTATGTGGTGTGGGCGGCCAGGGAGTCATAACCGCAGGTTTGCTGATTTCTGATGCGTCAATTGTCAGCGGGCACAATGTAGTTATGTCCGAAATACACGGTCTGGCGCAGAGAGGCGGAAGTGTATTCGTGGACATCAGGATAGGAGATGGGAAAGGATCCATGATACCGGAAATGGGAGCGGACATGATAATAGCACTTGAATCTATGGAATCTATAAGGAACATTTCAAAATTGGCGAGAAACGGGCTCTGCATTGTAGGATCAGAAAAAATTCCACCAGTTTCACTTGGCATCCGGAGGCAGGATTATCCTGACATTAAGAAAATGCTCCTTTCAGATGGAAATGTAAGAGCCTGCTTCATTGAATCTGTTTCCCTGGCTGAGAGTTGTGGTGACTACCGTGCCTCGAATGTGGTTCTGCTGGGGACTGCTATGGCATCAGGCATTTTCCCTTTTGAGATGGATGACATGCTTGCTGCTATCTCCAGAAGATTCATCGGAAATGCATATATTATCAACAGAACTGCACTTGATAAGGGATTTTCTGCATTCAATGAAATCAGTTCTGAATTGAAGCAGGATGCTAGCTGAATAACATTGTAAATCCAGATATTTTACAAAAATTAAGGTTAACTTTTCTCCATTAGAGACGAATATAATATTGATCCAATAGAGGCAAATTTTCCTTCTGGTAATCGTTGTGTGGATACTACCAGGCATCCCACCCGGCATCCACCAGAAGAGATGATCCGGTTATCATTTCAGCATCATCACTTGCCAGGAATACAATTGCTCTCGCAACATCCTGTGGCTCCATAATGAATTTGCCTCCCTTTCTAAGTGGTATATTCCTTCCAAGTTCCGCAAGGCTTGCTGGGTCCTCTAAAAGTGACCTGGTTGCTTCTGTTCTGGTTCCACCAGGACATACTGCATTTACATTAATACCATGCGCGGCAGTTTCTACAGCCAGTGCCCTGGTAAGGCCTGTGATTCCAGCCTTTGAGGCTACATATGCAGAGAGATTTGCTCGCCCTACAAATGAAAAATTTGACCCTATATTGACTATCCTGCCCTGTTTTCTCTCCAGCATGTGCTTTATAGCGTATTTACAGCCTAAAAATGCACTCTTCAGGTTGTTATCGATAACTTGCATAAATTCATCGGCAGAAGTGTCAAGCACACTTTTGTTAAGCGAGATCGCTGCATTATTGACAACAACATCCACCTTACTGTATTTACTGACAACGAAATCAAAGAGTTCAGACACATCTTTTTCTGCTGTCATGTCTGTTTTCCTGAATATTGATATTCCGCCCATGTCAAGAATTTCTGATACTGTGTCTTTTCCACCTTCCCTTGGATTTGCAATCTTGTCCGCAACAATTACCACTGCACCTTCTTTCGCGAAGAATATGGATGCTGCCTTCCCGATTCCGGAACTGCCTCCGGTCACAATGACGACCCTATCCTTCATTTTCATGTTATAACATTTTCCCGCTCGTCTGATGCATCCATGTTGTCCTGATTATTGCTGGATTCACCCTGCAATTTAATCGAATCCTTTATGGATTTCTTTGCTGATTCGATTATTGGCAGGTACCCTGTGCATCTGCATATGTGCCCATTCAGGCCGTCCTTTACGAAGTCATCGAGGTTTCCGTTGAAATTGGTATTGATTTCGCTCTTATCCCTGGCTTCCCTGATCATTGACTCAATCGCATTCACAAAACCTGGAGTGCAGTAGCCGCACTGGAAGGCCCAGTTGTCCATGAAATTTTTCTGTATATGGTTCTTATCACCTGTTATTGGAATGTTCTCTGCGGTTTCAACCCTTCTACCATTAAGCCTGAACGATGGCATCATGCATGAATAGACAGCCCTGTCATCAATTATTAATGTGCAGGCGCCACAGCCCTCGCCTTCGCATCCCTGCTTTACCGCAGTAATACCGAGCCTTTCTCTAATAATATCAAGTGCACTTTCCCCTGGCTTGAATGATGTGCTGATCCTTTCACCGTTCAGTGTGAAATTAATCCTCTTCTGGTTTTTCATTTCAATATGCCCCCCTGCTCTGGAAATCTGTAAGAACCCGCCTGATATGTACTGCAAGTGTGTGTTTCCTGAAATCCGCGCTTGTCCTCTCATCCGACCTGAATTCTATGGATTTGCTTTCATTAACCAATGCAAAAGCCTCGTCTATCCTATCTTTTGTTAGCTCCATTCCAGTTAATCTCTCTTCTACAGATGATAACCTGACAGGCTCCGACTCAAGCGAACCGCCACCTATCGCTATCGCAATTTTATTAATTGTTCCGTCTCTGAAGTCTGCAGATAACCCGAAACTTATATCGCTGAAGCCGTGACCTGTTTTTCCTATCTTTACATAATGCGTATTGTTGAATTTGTTTAGTGGAATCAGCACAGATTTGATAATACCACCAGGTGGTATATTTGGTTGAAACATCCCTGAATATAGTTCTTCCAGTGCTATCGATTTATTTGAGGAACCATCATAGATATTCACTGTAGCTCCAAGTGCCAAAAGACATACTGACATATCAAAGGCAGGATATGCAGTAAAAACCTGTCCTCCTAAAGTGCCTAAATTTCTAATTTCCTTGGGTATTTTCAGTATTGAAAGTTTCTC
>JAJZOT010000138.1 GCA_021847855.1 Thermoplasmata archaeon
CGTTGTGATTGGAATCCTTGGCTACAAGAGATCGATGAAGTTGGCGGAGGAGATGGGTTACACCACAAAGGTGGAAGGTAATCCTTTGAAGAACGATTGACTATATTACATGCAATGATATGCGGGGGCCTCCATCCTCCACATGCTTTCTTAAAATAACTGTGGCCAAGTCCATTTTTTCCAATTTCCGTAAGAGGTTTCAAAGGATCGCATTATAGTCCTATCACCTTCAGACTGGCCAATCTCTTTCGTCAGAAAGTTTTGCATCATCAGGTATATACGTAAGGTCAACTATTCCATCATCTGCGGCCGCTTTAAATCCGCAGGATGCACAGGAAACACCATTTAAGGCAATGCCTTTTGGAAATGGGAGTCCGCACTCGGGGCATACCAGGATATCGTCTATTCCTTCAATTGAACTTCCATTGCCTTCACTCTTCTGCAACAGGTAAAATGTGTTGGGGAAGGCGAAGAAATCCTGGAAAACAGCACCAAGTTTTATGAAAAAACGCGTTGGCAGGCGTCGCAGTAGGAAGTAATCTTCCAGCCCGGATGAAATGCTCTTCAACTCCGTGAGCTTGTTTATCCTGAACAGGTTTCTAATGAACTCCCTCCTCATTGCATAAGTCGGAGACGATGCAGGGTGAACCTCTGAAATGTCTTCCCTGGAAAATGTTATTGTTGTGCTTGTACCGCGTTCTGAGTGTGTCTTATGAAAGTGGTATTTCAAGTCGTCCACAAATGTGGAAAGCGAAGGCTTGGGGCTTATTGAGATTATAAGGAATCCGCCTGGTACAAGGACCCTAGATATTTCCTTCAGGACCCGGTCGGGTAAAGATGCAAAATTGAACACTCTTATCATGACCACAGATGAAAATGAACCGTTGGCAAATGGAAGATGATACATATTGGACGCGACGTATTTCCCATCTTTTCTTATTGCACTTCTCTTCGCCTTTTTAAGAAAGGCCTTATTGATATCTGCAGCCACATATTCGTTAGAGTTTCTCTGTACGATTTCACCAAGCCTGCCATTTCCTGTTCCCAGTTCGAGCACCCTTCTTCTGTCGACGAAGTTCATCATATCAGATAGGATACTCTTCTCCAGCAGATCGACTTTATCTCTTCCTTTCCAGAGCGATTCGAAGTCGAACTTTTCAAATCGGCTCACAACCTCCTGGCCTTCCATGACAGAATTTGTGTTTTCTTGCACAGTTGTTTGAAGAAGTTTTTCCTTCTTAATTTAGGTTCCTACCTCAAACTTTGGAAAGAGAGGTGTACATGATCAGTGGTATCTCGCGATATTCAGGGAAAAACAGTCTGGCCCTTCACTGAACGCTTGGCAGCAACTTCTCCGTTGGTTCAATGTACAGTGTCGTACCCTGATGCGACAATTTGGCGAAACCGTCTCTCTCGAGCAGGTTTGCAAAATCCTTGGGCCTCCTGAACCCAAAGGTTGCACAGAAGTCCCCCCCATATTTCTTGTGTAGAAAATTTGAGACGGATGCAAAGTTGATCGGATCACCTATCTTTACCGGCGGGTTCCTGCTTCCGATATAGGTTACGAGGCTGGAAAGAAGTTCAGGCGGAATCTCCATATCCTTTTTAACCTGCCTGGGTTTCTTTGCTGCTTCAGAATCCTTGGGTTTACGCTCAGATGGTACGTTCTTCACAGGCGGTTCTGCGGTTTTTTGTTGCGTCTGATCGTTGTGGTTTGTTGGTTTCACCAGGTCATTGAGATTTGGCTGGAAGAAAATATCATTGTCTACGAACATAAATGAAATCCTTCGGATATTCTTGGATTCTGCAGTGGTTGCCTTGGTAATGGGAAAGCGATCGTTTGTGACAACGTAGACCTTATTTCCCTTTTTCAGGTGGTGCTGTGCGATTTCCCAAATGTAGTCGTCAGCAGAAGAAGCTGCCGGAACCTGCATTACCTGGCCGTCGCTCATCATCTTTTCGAAGCTGTCCTTGTCATCAATATTGTGCCTTAGGGTTGCGTCAGCAATCGCCAAAATTCGTGACCCAGTGCCGTTAAGGGTATCCAGTGCCTTGATCACATTCCCCAGCATCGCACCTTTGCTCCCCTGGCTGTTTCCATAGGCTACATTGTTGGCATCAACCAGGATTACAACCTGAGGTGATCCCGGAGCCTTCGTCTGAATGTTCTCAACAGTTTGCTCATTCTTCACAGTTTCTGGCACTGCGGATTCCACTTTCTTCTCTTCTTTGTGTTTCTTCTTAAATTTCTCGAACATATGAACCTCGGAAAATAAACAGGAAGCAGGTGACCGCAAATCCAACTATCACGGCTTCGTCGTATTGGGAATTTCCGTTCCGGCAATAGTCGGCTAAATCAAACCCGTGACATTTTAAGGGCAAGCAGATATGGCAACACATGTCGCGCATACACCATCTTGCGCCGTTTATCCTCCTATTTCCAGCTATACGCGTGGCAACTATAAACATTTGTCTTTTTTATATTACCTAATTGTACAAAAATATCAGTAAACTGAATCTGCTTCACTCTATTGCACAATCTTTAGGAATATCTATATTAGAAAACATTTCAATCAGTTGTATGGAAATGGGTTATGTAATAATCAAAAAATACTGATCGGTGTACGCCCGGCGAGTAAGTGAAAAGAGCCTAAGATTAGGTCCTGTTGGCTCTTCTTGCTCTCTTCAGTCTCCTGATCCTCTTTTTTCTCCACTTCCATCGCATTTTTCCGCGTTTTTTCCAGTCTCTTGAGCTTCTCTTCAACCAAGCACCTCATTGCTTGAAATCAGTGCAATTTGGATTGCAATTGATCTATCAGGTCTATTGTTGTACAATATTTATAACTTGATGCTAGCCCACAGTAAATTATCATTGCAGGTAAAACCTGTCTCTCAGTTTTATATACGCACGTTGAATCACGAAACGGTGCATCTATCATGGTAGCAGATCCAACTCTAGCATTAGCCGCTGGTATTGCCATTGCGGGTGGACTCGTTGGTACAGGCATGGCCCAGCAAGGTATAGGAGCGGCAGGTATGGGAATTATTGCTGAGAAGCCTGAAAAATTCGGACAGGTACTCTTTTTCTTCGTGATTCCGGAGACTTTGTGGATTATCGGCTTCATCCTTGGAATAGTTCTGCTGCTCAACATCCTCTGAATACAACATGACTCTAGAGGAAATAGTCAGCGAAATAGAAGAGAACAGGAAGAGCAGCCTGTCCTCCATCAATGGGGAACTTCAGGCAAAAGAGAAACTGATGGAAAAAAAGTTCCAGGAAGAACTCAAATCTATAGAGGATGAGTATCGAAGGAAATCCGGCCGCGATCTCAAAAGTTTCGAGAATCGTGAGATCGATCTGGCAAACCTTGAATCTTCCAGAATAATACAAGCAAGGAAATACGATCTCTTAAAAGATGGTCTGGCCAGGGTTTCGGCTTCTTTCGCGGATTTCACCTCAGACTCTTATTATCAGGAGTATCTGGCAAGAGGATTTGAAATAGCTAAGGGCAAACTTATGGCCATTGGGGAAATAAGATGCAGAAAAGTAGATGTTGCGGCAATGAAGAAAATTGCCGGCAATCAGGTCAGGATATCAGAAGGCAATATGTCTGGTGGGTTCCTGGCCACCTCTTCAAACGGGAAAATCGAGGTCGATTTTACCCTAGACTCGCTATTTAAAGATTCGATCGAGGAAATCGAAGCATTTCTTTCTTCAAAAATAGGTGAAAAGTGAGTTGGATCTTACTTACACAGGAAGTTTTGGCACACTGAAAGCAAACTCCCTCTCTTTTGTTCCCTATCATAAGATGAAGTCAATGCTGGAAATGGATCTAGAAGGCCTTACATCTGCGCTGTCAGAATTCCCCTATTCCGAGGATATCTCTGCCCTTTCCGGTACGCAGTCAGGGCACGATCTTCTTGAAATGGCGGTGAACAGAAGGCTGGCAAAGAGAAATTTTCTTGTTATGAGAAGTGCACCCGGGCAGGTACTGGACTTCATCCAGTTTTATCTCTCGAAATGGGACATCGATAACCTGAAGAGCATAATCTCATCAAAACTGGTAGGGCTTGAACAATCGGTATCAGATACCTTCCTTCTAAGTTTCAGGGATGTACCAATGGGGGTCTTTGGTGGCATGATCCCGCATGAGGTGTACAGATCAATAATCCAGGCAGGGTCTCTTGAACAAATAATTGAATCGGCATCTTCCTACCACGCCGGGAGAGTATTCCTTTCTCAGCTTGAAATCTACAAAAAACATAAGGATGTATCCATGTTCTTTTCTGCGGTGGACTCAAGTTTCAACAATAAACTGATTACGATGCTCAAGTTCTTTAGGGGTGACGAGTGGATCGCAAGAAGATACTTCAATGAATTGATGTCCGCCCGCAATGTAGACGTGGTATTGAAGGCACGCACCCTAGGGCTCAAGTTTGAAGTGCTCAAGGGAAGTTTTGCGGAGACCACTGTGATGGGAGAAGAAAAACTTTTCCAGATTTACTCCAGCAGCGAACAGGATTTGATTCAGAACATAGGCAGCGCCTTCGGCATCAAGATACCAGGCGGCTACGAATACGACGCGGATCTATCTCTTGCTCTCTGGTACGGCATCAGGAATAAGTATCTGCAAATAATGTCTTCAACCGCATCTTCGCTGAATTTCATTATGTGGTTCCTGATTAAGTCTGAAGCGGAAAGGGAAAAGTTAAGAGGCATTATCAACGGGAAGAGATATTCTCTTGACAGGAAAAGGATAATTGCCCTCACTGGGCTTGCGGAGTGAAGGAGATGAAACTGAAGGGTATAGCATTCATAGGCGAACAGGAAATGTCCAAGGGATTCCGCTTGGTGGGAATCGAACAGACATTTTCACTCACCGCTGAAAGGGGGGCGGCAAAGCTTGCAGAACTCTTCGAAAGCAACAGTTTTTCTGTCATAATGGTGTCGGATTCCATCAGGAGATACATCGACCGGAGGTTCCTTTCCAAGCTTGACATAACGACTGAACCGCTGGTTGTGTTTCTGCCATTCACTGGGGAAAGCGATCAGGAATCTATAGAGTCGCTTGCGAAAAGAATACTGGGCGTAGACATAGGAGGTGTTAGCATTGGGAACAATAGTTAAGGTTTCTGGGCCAGTTGTGGTGGCCACGGCCGTAGAAAACGCAAAGATGTATGATGTAGTGAGAGTGAGTGACCTGGGACTTGTAGGGGAAATAATAAAACTCTCCGCCAGCGAAGCAACGATACAGGTCTATGAGGATACCAGCGGAATTAGGCCTGGAGATAAAGTTGAGAATACTGGAAGGCCGTTGTCCGTGGAGCTGGGGCCTGGGCTGCTGAAGTCAATATACGACGGTATCCAGAGGCCGCTTGACGTAATAAGGGAAAAGAGTGGAGATTTCATACGGAGGGGATTGACAGCCCCACCGTTGGACACAACCAGGAAGTGGGAGT
>JAJZOT010000139.1 GCA_021847855.1 Thermoplasmata archaeon
CATGCCTGCCTGTAGATCCGCATGGGGGTTGTTAGAAGGCGTTCTTAAACTCTGATCACAGGCAGTTTCCCTCCTCATTAAGGGTAGAGTCACAGATTTACGGACTTGTGGATCATACGCAGGTGTGCATGTATTTCTCCGATCTAACTTCCGCTTTTCTCTCATGTTTTTCTCCATGTCTTCAAAGCCCCCTGATCAACTCTTGCGCTGTTCCTCACGAGACAGGCCCTCATCCTTAGCTGGAGTATCTGACTCAAATCGCCACCATGACCATTAAGGGGTTGCATGTCCAATGTAACCTGTGAACTTCATGGTCTTTCCCTATACCGTGAATTTTAATTTACTTTGCCATTAAGTTGTTAATAATTCACATACATAGGTACAGCAAAACTCTAAAAACCTAACAGGACTCATGGAAATGAGTTGATTTTATGCCCTACAATATTATCGTATTGATAAAACAGATAGTAGATATAGATCTGCTGAAGGTTGACAGTTCCACTGGTACTCCTCAGGTTCAGGGACTTCCCCTGAGACTTGAAAATCTCAGCAAGAATGCTGTTGAAGAGGCTGTAAGAATCAAGGAGAAACATGGAGGAAAGATCACAGCCATATGTTTCGGCACCGAGAAATCAACGTCTGCCATGAAGGAGGCATATGCAATGGGTGTTGATGAGGGATACATTCTGACCGGATATACAGGAAACAATCCATCGCTGACAGCAGATGTCATTTCCAAGAAAATCAGGGAAATTCCACATGACATCATAATACTGGGAAACCAGTCAGCAGAGTCATATACCGGAATGCTGCAGGGGAAACTTTCATCCATTCTTGAAGAACCTCTTCTTTCAGATGCAGTGAAAGTCGAAATAAACGAGAGAAGTGCAACTGTAACAATGGCGCTTGAGAATGAGAACATTGTTGCAAAGGCGCAGATGCCCGTCATAATCTCCGTTACGCAGGAAATAAATGATCCGAGGTTTCCTCCGGTAATGCAGATAATGACGGCTGGAAGAAAAAAGATAAATATTGAGGCAGCACAGTTTTCACCTGACGACAAAATTGAGGTGCTGAGCAACACTGCTCCAAGGAGCGAAAGGAAAAAGACTGTGTTCGAAGACCAGGAGAAGGGCATTACTGAGATTGCAAAGGTGATAAGGGAGGGGATGAAATGAACTGTCTTGTGTTTTCAGATAACTCAGATCTTTCCATACAGATGCTCACATATTTCAGAAAATCCATGGACACCTACCTTGCCACAACAGTAAATGATGTTTCAATTGTTGAAAATTACGGTGCAAAGAAAATATTCCATATGAAAGATGCTGTTTTTCCCAATGATATTGCAAAGACGCTTGAAAACCTTGTTTCATCCGGGAATTATGATTACATAGTGATAGGATCAACTGCAATTGGCAGGGGAGTTGCCGGAATACTGTCACATAAGCTTAAGAGAGAAGTAATGGCAGAGATATCAGAATTCAGGATTGATGGAGGGAAGACCGTAACAAAAAGATTCTTCTACGGCGGGAAAACGGTCCTGGAGGAAAAATCAGATGCAACCATACTTACAGTTATGCCTGGAATATCAGATCCCGAGAAGGTGTCGGAAAAGAGTCAGGTAGAAGATATATCCTCAGCAGAATCTGCTATTACTCTCGTGGAAAAGAAAGAAAAGAAATCCGGCACAGTTGACCTTGAGAAAGCCTCCGTAATAGTCAGTATTGGACGTGGAATAGGCAGTCAGGACAAGATTCCACTTATTGAACCGCTGGTTAAGGCAGCACACGCAGAGCTCGCAGGGTCAAGACCAATATGCCTGGATTACCACTGGCTTTCAGAGGACAGACAGGTTGGACTCTCCGGAAAGAAAGTTAAGCCTAAATTATACATCGCGCTTGGAATATCCGGTCAGATTCAGCATATAGCGGGAATGAGGGGATCAAAAACCGTAATCGCCATAAATAAGGACAAGAGTGCACCAATTTTTGAAGAATGCGATTATGGAATAGTCGGAGATATCTTCCAGATCGTTCCTAAATTGACTGAAGCTCTTAAGTGATAATTTCATCTTTCCCAAATTTACAAAAGTAACATTTTTTTAAACAGGATCTTTGGCTTTGGCATACCGACCTTTATAGGTTTTTATAGGTTTTTATTCCACTTGATCCCAATCCTTCCCAATAATTGATGGCAGTAGAAGGTATGAATTCCTGACTATTCTTTTCAGTTTATCGGGATCACTTTGGGGTCTGTTCATTGTGAAAATAACTCTTCCCTTCAGATAATCCCGGTTCTTTAGCAGAAATCTGGCAATTCCAGATATTTCGGTACATCGCAGACAAATTCATCTGGATTCAGTTCCGGAGAATATGCGGGGTTTCTCCTTGTTACGAGTCTGTCGTTGTGTGCTACCAGGAAATCTTTCACAATCCTGCATTCTTGAAGCAGATTTATAACCAAAGCACAGAGGAGTATTATAACTGGGTGTTTGCAGTAAACATCCCGGACATAGATCCTGACAGGATCATGAAGTCATGCAAGGCACGCTGGCGCTTAGGGACCATGTTCAGCGTCCAGGATGAATGCTGTATCAAGACAAAGAGCAAGGATATCCATGTTCGATATTTACCGTTAGCATACGAGTAGCTCATTGAATCAATCTGGCATCTCTTCTATCACGAGGGGGTGACATTGAACATTCTGGGTTTATGAGTGACGATCTCACTCTCCGCCTTCTCAAGTGTTTCAGCAGCGCAAGCAATCTAAAAACTCAGTTTAAATCAGGGATACCGTCCTTATGTGTGTATTCATTAGATGGCTTTTCTTCATATCGGTTATAATGCTTTTCATGCAGAAATACAACTGACCTGTATTATATCATAAAATTAAAAATTAAAATCTAAAAAATATTAAAAATTAAGACAGAACTAATTGTCAGTCTGCGATCCCTGGGCCTGGTTGTCATCACTTGAACCGGATCCGCTGTCTGAGGACTTGTTGTCGTCGGATTTCTGCGTATTCTGGTTCTCAGCTACATGAGCGGAAATGACCTGATCAGTTGACTGGCTTACCTGCACAACGTATGCAGTTCCATTTGGTGCCAGAACTTTAATGTCGTAGACTGCCACTCCCTTCTCAGTGTCATTCTCAACCTTCAATATCTTGGCTGTGCCATTGCCCTGGTAGTGTGCATTGACATAAGTTATGGCTGCATGGTCTGCCAGCGTTACATTGCTGTTAGCGGCAGAGAGATCGTGGATAACACCTGGTCCTGCTGTTACACCGGCCACTGAAGCAACTGATAAAAGTGCTACAACTGCCAGTATGGCCTTTGCCCCTATAATTGATGAAAGCATTTTCTTTTTCACCTCCTTGTCCCACTCTAAAGTTAGGTGAAGTAAACCTTACTGGAACAGCGCTGTTCCATAACCTTTTTATCCCCATACAAAATCTAAACCGTGTCAAAATTAGTTGTCGCCATTGGTCTGGCTTTACTGATAAGCATGCTGTTTCTCTCCCAAACAGCCTATGCGTCAGAATCCGAGGATAATATCACGCTTGCCAGCTCTCCTCAGATCACGATCAATGTGTCGAACAATGTTGATGTCAATGTATCTTACTGGGGAATAATACTTTCCACCAACAACACAACTATAGGTACTACCTTTGAAGAACAGCCATGGAGTTTCTCAAACACCACTTCAGGGTACAGCTACGAGTCTTCATTCAAGCTGAAATCTATAAGTGGTTCTGATCTCGGGGATTTCTACAACAAGTTTCTTAACCCCTCGAAAAAGCAGGATGCGCTGAAGTCAAACGATTTTTCACTGGAAGTCAAGACATTTGTCAATGTCTCAAAGTACCAGGGCCCGATCTCGTCCCTCCAGATCCAGAATACCAGTTCTGGTACATCAAGTAACCTTGACAGGATAGATGCTTCCACCATCAAGACCTCTTTTTCGGTCGTGTTCGATACGTCGTATCCTATCGGGGATTATTCAGTGTACCTGGTGCAGTCTCTAAAGGCCTCTGAGAATTCCGTGGGCCTGTCTTTTGAGAATGTCAGTGCTTACGGGGATAATTCCACGTACAGTGGCGTTGCGATGCAGAATTCGAATGTAACAAACAACACCAGGGCGCTTTACTGGTGGAACAACAACTTCTCTTACAACGGAAATACCGGAACCTCTAATTCACAGATCTTCCATAAAGAGGAGGGGATATATCTGGTATACGAATTCAAGGCTGCTGGAAAAGCTGGCCACAACGTTCTTTCTCAGGACCCTTATATATCTGTAAGTGGGTCCAACCTGCTTGGAAGCAAGATCACTCACTTTGTGCAGGGGGCAGTGAATTATTTCTTGCAGCATGTTGAGTTTTTAATTGGTGGGTTCTGTGCTGGTGCCGTCGTAATGATGATTTTTTTTGTAAAACACGCAAGGGGCAGAATAAAGATCTAGATCTCGTCGATTAGATTGAGGATTGAAAGTGCAATAGAATCTATAAAACTCTGGCCATACTTTTTCAGGAACTTGACAATTGCATCCCGATCCTTGAGGTTGACCTGATATCTTTTCTCGTCTTCCAAAATTGTTATTATGCCGTCGCTCTCCATTTCCCTCATGATCTGTTTTTTTTGATCAGATATGCCTGTGCTTAGATGATACCCGGGGCTGGAAAGTGCACCAACAATAACCTCTTTCCCAAATTTTATCCTTAAATAGTAGGCTATTTTCCTTTCTGAGGATGTACCGGATTCGTTGGAGAAGAATCTCGTGTTACCGCCTTCCTTCTTAGAAAAAATCCTTCCCGCCCTTTCAAGCTGATAAAGATGGTAATCAAGCTTCCCGACCGCTGAACCGGTTCTCCTCTGGAGCTCCCTGAAATGGAGTCCCGGGTTCTCGGAGATCGTCTCCATCAATTTCTCCCTGAAATTCTCCGGTTGCGTCACTCAGGACATTCCTCTTAATATTCCGACATAGAATACTACAAGTATTGAGAAAGCAAGCAATATTCCAGCGTCGGTACCGGAGAAGGATACGTACCCAAGCATTTCAACCAGCATGGAGACCAAATAGATCAGGACGATTATCGAGTTAACAAAAATACCGGATACTATCCTTACCTTTCTGATCTTCCGGACTCGGTATGATCCAATTAGAATTACAAGGTCAATAAAAATAGACAGGCCAATCAACAGGAATATAAGATCGGCATAATGTAAAACGAGTGGCATGACAGACCATACCTACCTGTTTAATTTATTTTCTCTTGAACCACAATCATTTTGCCAGCAGGTTTTATCCATAGAAAACGAGAAGTCACTTGATCCTTGCTGCTACAAGCTCGGATAGATCCTTTATGTCCATCCTCTCCTCCTTGTTGGTTACCTTTCTGGCATCATCAAGCATTGTCATGCAGTACGGACACG